>CAZYKJ010000021.1:5522-9628 GCA_964648065.1 uncultured Gammaproteobacteria bacterium | reverse complement strand
GACATACCAGGCGCGTCCAAAAACCACGACGCGATGTCCGCGCGAAGCCAAACCGCGCGCCAGTATTTCTACGTGGCGTTCAATGCCTCCGGAATGGGCCGGAAGACCTTTCTGACCGATCATGGCAATCGTCATAGCGTGGGAAATTTGAGTAAATTAACCACACTTTTTAGCACAATTTAGCCATTTTGTCAAGCTACAAGGGCGACTGGAAGGTCGCCCCAAAACAAAAAGTCGCTAAAAAGCTAGTAAATCCCCTGTATCCAAGAGATATCCACAGGCTTCCCTAACTCAGCCAAAATCGCGATCGCATCAGCCTGATAACGTTTTGGGGGAAATTTCTGCATTTGTAGCCAGCAACCGATAGCCCTCCGTAAATGAAGCAATTTTGTCTTTGTGATCGACTCTTCCGGATACCCATACTGTGTAGAGCGCCTCAATTTTACCTCGACAAATCGTGTCTCCCCTGCCCGCTCCACAATCAAATCAATCTCGCCTAATCGATGATTCCAATTGCGTTCGATAACGCGAAAGCCGCGAGCTTCCAAAAAAGCCGCGGCTATCGCCTCCCCTCTTTGTCCATGAACTTTTCGTACGTCAGTCACTCTCTACCCCGTTCCATGTTCTGACGGCTCTGTCAAGACTAGTGCTTTGGCTTCGGTAACCACTTCTCGTAATTCGCTCGCTCCTTGGCCGTCGCAGCGTCTACATGCATCTTTTTGTATTCCTTCCAAATATCGTATTTCCACCAACCAATCACAACGAACCAAACGATCCACCAAAAATGCATGGAGAAAACTTGAATATGCTCAAAGTAAAACGCGTAGAGCAGAAGCCCGGAAAAACCTGCCGTCAAGCACATCGCGGAAAAACGGCTCAAAATTTTTCGCATGGGCTTATCAAGCGTTTTTTGCATCTTGCGATAAACGGCAACGGCAATACCAAAAACAATGGACGCGGCCATCAAAATCAAAATCACATTTTCGACCATCGGATTAAACGGCGCACCGACAATCGAAAACCAGTATCCAAAACTCAACAACGGCTTAATCAGATTCCACATATTCATCGTGATCCATGCGTTCAGGTGTATAAATCGCTTCAACTTCCGTTTCGCGAGGCGGTTCAAACTTGGAATAGACGAGGGCGTAATGCGCGTCTCCAGCGTCGAACTCATCGGTTAAGGTGAGTTCTTCGTCGACAAAGCATCGCTTGGCATCTTCGATCGCTAAACGTCTCTCAAGAGACGGACCAAGCGGCATCTCCTCCGCCTTCCACTCGATAACCAAGATCGCGCCGCCGGGCTTGGTGAGGCGTTTAGCCTCGGCCACCATACCCTCGCGGTTGGCAGAAAGGTAGAGGTTATTTGCCAGGATCGTCAAGTCGATTGAATGGCTCGGGATATGCGCCGCATTCAAGACATCGATATCCGACCAAATCGGCATTACATTCCAATACTGGTCAAAACGGGCCGTGCGTTCGATTGCTTTTAAAGCCGTCTTATCAATATCTACCGCATACACTCTCCCCTCCCCGCCCGTCATCTGTGCTGCCGGAAAAACAAAATGCCCGAGAGCGCCACAGCCGAGATCGGCAACAAAAAATCCCTTGCGCAAACCCGCGCGTTCCAAAACCTTAAACGGGTTGATGAGTTCGTTGCCGCTATGATGCATGTTTATTGTTGAACGGGCGGACGCGTATTCGCCGTCGGGAACAAGGAGCCGATCGTCGCCTGCAAGAAGGCATTCCACATATCGGTCGCGACGATAAATCCGATCAAACAGATCACGATACCGAGCAGCTTATAAAAAAGATTTGTTCCGCCGCCGCCCAAGTAATGCTCGGCAAAATCAACGGTGCCGAAAAAATCGACAATGTCGCGGGTACGAATGACCATGAAGGCTCCAAGCCCGGCCATCGCAAGCCCGATCAAAACGCGTGTGAAGAATCCCATAGAATTGAAAGAATATGATAAAAGTGTAGCATACAGAGATGCAAAAGCCGAGACGCAAAATTCGAGTAAGACGGCCAAGCGCGCCGGCAGTAAAAACAAGTTGGGAAAAAGTATCCGGCTGGTACGGCGAATACATGGGAAAAGAAGGTGGCGACTATCAGCGCGACCTCGTTTTCCCGGCGGCCGAACATCTTTTGCAGCCAAACAAACATGGACACTATTTGGATATTGCTTGCGGACAAGGCGCCTTCTCCAAGCTGATTGCCAAGCACGCAAAATCCGTCGAAGGTTTTGACGCATCCTCAAGCCTGATCGAACTCGCCAAGCTCGGTACTCCATCGCATATTCACTTTCGCGTCGCCGATGCGACTAATTTCGCCCACCTCTATCCGCCAGCCTCCTTTGACGGAGCGGTGTGCAATCTTGCCATTCAAAACATCGACAAACTCGGCCCCGTCTTCGAAAATGCCGCACGCGTTCTAAAAAACGGCGGCGCGCTTGTTCTCACGCTCAATCACCCGGCGTATCGACAACCGCGTCAAAGCGGATGGGGTTGGGATGAGGAACGCAAACTCCAATATCGCCGCATCGACAAATACATGGGCGAATACGAAATGCCGATTATCGCGCATCCGGGTTCGGCTCCGCATGTAAAAACGTATTCCTATCATCGACCGATTTCCGTTTACATCAACGAACTCGCCAAACACGGATTCGTCATTGATGCACTCGAGGAACTCTGCTCGCAAAAACACAGCGACTCCGGGCCAAAAGCCAAAGCAGAAAATATGGCTCGCAAAGAAATCCCGCTCTTTCTTGCCATTCGCGCCAAAAAAATCCGTTAAGCGATCACCTCTTCAATAATTTCAAACGACGTGATCTTGTCATACCCGTCAAAAACAAAACTTCCACGAAATGTCTTGCCTTCAAGATACAACGGGAACCAATAACGATCATCCGGCCACGCTTCATCGTAAGGAAACGCTCCTATCGCAAACCATTGCGGACGAATCTCCTCTGTCTCAGCCGGCTCGCCGGAAAAATCATACGACTCGAACAAATGGATCTGGATAACCCCGGGTTTTTCCACATTTCGATAATCGCATTCCACAACACCAAAGCAATGCAATGCGCCAACCGTTACACCGGTTTCTTCTAAAACTTCTCGACGTGCACTCGCCTCGACAGTCTCCCCGTTCTCAACCTTGCCGCCCAATCCGTTCCAACGCCCCTGACCGAATCCGCGTTTTTTATATCCCAGCAGAATCTCTTGTCCTCGTCGCAAGTAAACGAGCGTCAACGGCTTTGTCATATCTCCCAGTTTGCCACGAACCAAGCCGGGGTGTAAAAAACAGCCAGCTCCTTTGGAGGTTACGATGAAAGATTTGACCATCCCCGGTCATCTACCTGGCGCGATCTGCCCTTCGTGCAATCAAGGCTTCCTGATCGTCGTATGCCGTAAAGATCGTGGATCCAACGGCGTATACGGGCCCGGAGGTTATTCCTGGGACTTCAATATCATTGACCGCGTCGCCTGCACGCATTGCTCGATCTCCTACGAGACGAGCTTGCGAGGACGAGATTTCAAAACACATCTCGAAACACAAGTCCAAGATCGGCTCTATCCAGCCGAGAAGCGCCCCAAAGGAAAGCGCTGCAATACACACCCGAGCCTCGACCTCAAAGAATCGACCTTCGGCGAGGACGCGCACACATACCGCTATTGCCAAGCCTGTCTCACGATCTATTGGATCGGAAAAAGCGAGCGGGAGAAAAATTTCGATCGGGACTTCGCCAAGCATGCAAGTCCTGCGCTCTTGAAAGCAACTTCCGATCTCAGCAGAAAACTTCGCGGCGTCGAGCGCAATCACAAGCGTCGCTCCGTCTAAACAAACCGCCCCGATCCAACTGGACCGGGGCGGAATTCGTTTTTATGCTTCTGCTCCATGACACTTCTTGAATTTCTTTCCGCTACCGCAAGGGCAAACATCATTGCGACCGACATCGGTATACGTTGCGTCCGGAATTTTCGTCGTACCTGTCTGCGTCTCCGCCATTTCTTTCGGTGCTCCGGACAACACAATCGGTCGGGCTTGTGGCT
The DNA here is from genome assembly GCA_964648065.1 of uncultured Gammaproteobacteria bacterium. Taxonomy (GTDB): domain Bacteria; phylum Patescibacteriota; class Patescibacteriia; order 2-12-FULL-60-25; family 2-12-FULL-60-25; genus CAIXDN01. Next base: position 5,573 of record CAZYKJ010000021.1, on the reverse strand, counting down.
GCAACTTTTTCAATTCATCCTCCGCTTGCTCGCGATTCACCTGCACATGGA
>CAZYKJ010000021.1:0-5512 GCA_964648065.1 uncultured Gammaproteobacteria bacterium | reverse complement strand
GTTAAGCGTCGTGAGGAGCTGCTGGAACAAGCGATAGGCTTCGCGCTTATATTCGACCAACGGATCGCGCTGGCCATAACCCTGCAAGCCGACACCGTGGCGCAGGTAATCCATGTTCTCCAAGTGACCAATCCACAAATCATCCAAGGCGCGCAAAGCCACAGCCTTTGAAACTTCCGTTTCCAAAGCCGGATCGCCGAGCTGCTTCGAGAATGCCGCCTGCGACTCGCGAGCCAAGCGCATCAAAACTTCGACGAGATCATCTCGTAAGGTCGCCAAATCCTGCTTACCTTTCGGATGATCATGCGCCGCTTCAAGCTGGCCGCGAACATCAATACCCTTCGGCAAAATCTGCGAAGCCGCCGTCGCAAGCGCGTCCAAATCCCATTCCTGCGGATCCTCGGACATCGCATGGAAGGCCACAAGCTGCTCGATCTCGCCTTCAATCATTTCCAAGATCACCGGCGCAAGCGGACTTAGATTGTCCTGCGTCGGCTGCGTACTCGCCGTCAGCAATTCGCGGCGCTTCTTGTACACGACCATGCGATGCTTGTTCAGAACGTCATCGTATTCAAGCAAGTGTTTGCGAATGTCGAAGTTATGTCCTTCGACTTTGCGCTGCGCGGCAGCAAGCGAACGTGTGAGAACTTTGTTTTCAATCGCCTCGTCTTCCGGTACGCCAAGTTTTTCCATCATGTTCTTCATGCGATCAGAACCGAAGATACGCATGAGATCGTCTTCCATGGAAACGTAAAACTGCGTCGATCCCGGATCCCCCTGACGACCGGCGCGGCCGCGCAGCTGATTATCGATGCGACGCGATTCATGACGCTCCGTGCCGAGTACATGCAAGCCGCCAAGCGCGCGCACAGCCTCCGCTTCTTCCTTCACCGGAGGATTTCCACCAAGCAAAATGTCGACACCGCGTCCGGCCATATTCGTCGCAACCGTCACGGCACCGCGACGACCCGCCTGCGCGATAATTTCAGCTTCACGTGTGTGATTCTTGGCATTCAAGACTTCATGCGGCACGCCTTCCTGACGCAGCAACTCGGACAAAATCTCGTTTTTCTCAATCGAAGCCGTACCAACCAAAACCGGCTGGCCTTTTTCATGCAAGGCCTTGATCTCGCGAACAACGGCACGGAATTTGCCGATTTCATTCTTATAAACACGATCCGGCAAATCAATACGATGATTGTCGCGATTCGTCGGAATACTCAACACTTCCAGCTTATAAATTTTGTGGAATTCTTCCGCTTCCGTCGCAGCCGTACCCGTCATACCGGCGAGCTTCTCGTACAAACGGAAATAGTTCTGGAACGTGATCGTGGCAAGCGTCACGGACTCGCGTTGAATATTCACGCGCTCCTTGGCTTCGATCGCCTGATGCAAACCTTCCGAGTAGCGACGGCCCGGCATCAAGCGGCCCGTAAACTCGTCGACGATGATAATTTCTCCATCGCGATTCACATAATCCTTGTCGCGCTTAAACAGCACGCGCGCTTTCAGCGCCTGCTCGACATGATGCACCGTGCGCATGCCGCCTTGCACATACAAATTTTCGATGCCAAGCAATTGTTCGAGCTTGGCAACGCCGGCTTCCGTTAATGTGGACTGGCGATGTTTCTCATCGACTTTATAATCTTCTTCCGGAAGAAGCTTTTCCACGACATCGGCAAACTTGTAATACGAATCCGTCGCCTCTTCTGCCGGCGCACTAATAATAAGCGGCGTGCGCGCTTCATCAATCAAAATCGAGTCGACTTCGTCTACCAACGCGTAATGCAAATCGCGCTGTACCATGTCAGCCGCGCTCTGCACCATGTTATCGCGCAAAAAGTCGAAACCGAATTCATTGTTCGTTCCGTACGTAATATCCGCCTGATACGCCTCGCGTCGCGAAACAGGGCGCAAATAATCCATGTCTACGCGGAATGATCCCGTTGTATCGCGCGCTTCATCATGTTCCGGCTCGGCTTTAAACGTCGGATCATACACAAAACTCGCCGCATGCTGAATCACACCGACACTCAAACCAAGTGCGTTATACACTTGTCCCATCCATACCGAGTCACGGCGGGCAAGATAGTCGTTCACGGTGACGACGTGCACGCCTTTGCCGGTCAACGCATTCACATACACCGGCGCAACGGCAGTAAGCGTCTTACCTTCACCCGTACGCATTTCCGCAATCGTTCCTTTGTGCAAAGCAAGTCCGCCGATGAGCTGTACGTCATATTGGCGCTGTTTCAAAACGCGTCGTGAAGACTCACGCACAACCGCAAACGCCTCGACCAAAAGATCGTCGAGCGTCTCGCCTTTTTGCAAACGATCCTTGAATTCCGCGGTCTTGGCACGCAAAGCCTCATCCGACAAAGACTGCAAATCCTTCTCAAGCGGATTGATGCGCTCAACCAAAGCCCGGAGTCGCGAAACTTCGCGCGCATTCGGGTCTCCAAACAGCCGGGACAAGATCTTCATAGTCGAATGATCTTAGCCCAAAAATGCCCCCAGTTCAAGGAGGCATTTTTATCTAATCCTAGTGCCGTTTTTACTCCGGAGCACCCTCATGCCCGCGCTCCTCCATCTTCTTCTTCCATTGGCTAATCTCCTCGCGCAAATGATCTTTCACTTTATCAATCGCTTTATACAAATCCTCGGCTTCGCGCTCGACCATAATCGTTTCCCCACCGATCTGTACGTTGGCCTTACACTCAAAAATATCGCCCTTATGATGCGATCCGCTCGCCATCCCGACTTCGATATCGATATGCCGAATCGAGTCCATATATTTCTCAAGACTCAGCATCTTTTCCTCGGCGTATTGCTTGATAGCAGGCGTGAGCTCCATGCTCTTGGCAACGATGTTGATAGTCATATACTTCAATCCTAGACCTCGATCATTAATGCAGCAAGACTAGAAACCAACCAGCTGAACCTCCTCATGCAGCTCAATTCCAAACTCATCTCGCACCTTCATTTTTACCCGCGAAATCAACGCAATCAAATCCTGCGCTCTCGCCTGGCCCTTATTCAAAAAGAAATTTCCGTGTTTCAAACTCACTTCCGCATCCCCGACCTTTTGTCCGAGCATTCCTGCTTGTTCAATCAACCATCCGGCTGAAATCGCCTTATTCTTGAGCATCGACTCCGGAACTTCGACAGAACGTCGTAAAATTTCAAGTTCACTCTCATCCTTGAATTCAAAATTCTTGAATGTACTTCCTCCACTCGATGATTCCAGCGGCTGTTTCTCCTTCCGGTTTTTCATAATCTCATCCATCCGCGCTTTTCCCGCCGCGATATCCGTCGTCGACTTCAATTTCAATGTCGCACTCAAAATCAAAAATGGTCGATGCTTGAACATACTCTCACGATACGCAAATTCGCATTCACTATTCGAAAAGATTTTCCGTTCATGCGCATTCAAATCAAAAACTTCCACGGATTCAACCGAATCCTTCATCTCCCCTCCATAGCATCCCGCATTCCCATACACGGCTCCTCCGATTGTTCCAGGAACTCCGATGGCCCACTCAAAGCCGGTCAATCCATGTTCAACGGACTGCCGCGCCACCAAACCGGAAATCGCCCCAGACTCGACATGAACCTTCTCACCTTCAAAAGAAAGTCCCCGATTTCCCGTTTGTATCATCACGCCTTCAAAACCCTCATCACTTACAAGAAGATTCGATCCCCCACCATACACATAAAAAGGCACGTCACATTCCAAAGCAGCCGTCACCGCCTCGACTAAGGCATCGGAAGATATTGCCGTCACATGCAGCTTCGCAACGCCTCCAACACGAAAACTCGTACGCTTCGACATCAGCTCATTCCGTGTAGCATTCGGCACGCGCTTCAAAAATGCTTCCATCGTATTTTCCGTAATCGGCATCATACGATTTTATCCGCAATTTTATACACATCACCTGCTCCCATCACAATCACAACATCTCCCGATCGCTTCCACCGCTGCACAACAGACAAGGCTTGATCGCGATCCATCACAAAATCAACATTTCTCACCAATCCGCGTTCGCTATCATGACGAACAACCGCTTCTTGGAGATCGCGCGAGCTCACATGCGCGTCTTCTTCCGCATCTCGTCCTGCCACGTCGTATATTTCTACGAGCAACAATGCATCCGCTTTATCAAAACTCGGAACGAACAGATCAAAGAAGTCTTTCGTGCGCTTGCGATGATGCGGCTGAAAAACCAAAACGATTCGACGTCCGGGATAAAATGACTTCGCCGCTTCCAATGTCGCGACGACCGCGGTCGGATGATGACCATAATCCGAAATCACCGTCACCCCTTCTCGATCCGCAATCGTTTCAAAACGCCTCCAAATTCCATGAAACCGTTGAAACACGGCATCCAATCCCGTCCAAGTCACTCCGCATGCCGAAACCATACATAAAGCCGCCGCGGCATTTTGTACATTCATCTTTCCCGGAATCGTGAGCTTGAATCGATACATGCGTCCGGAAGTATCCTGGAGTCCAAAGGACTGCTCCCCCGCTTTCGCAAGATAATCCGTAATCTGATGATCGGCATGCGATCCAAAACCGAATGTGCGAATTGTGATGCGGCGAGCGACAAGCGATGCCCGCTCCTGTCCGATCAATGTCTGCACATTGCGATCATCCGCATTCGCAATCACAAATCCTCCATCGCGTACTTTCGCCAGCAATTCGCGAAACGCCTCCTGCATCGCTTCCAAATCCGGAAAAATATCCGTGTGATCCAATTCTAAATTATTCAAAATCACGCCGCTCGGAAAAAACTCCAAAAAATGCCGTGCATACTCGTCACCCTCGATCACTACGAGATCCGAATTACCAAATCGTACATTACCGTCCGCAAAACCAGGCACGCGGCTCCCGACAATCACCGTCGGATCCTGTCCTGCTCCTTCAAGGAGTAATCCGGTCATTGCCGTCGTCGTGCTCTTTCCATGCGTTCCACAAACTAACAAACAACGCTTTTGCTCCAGCCATTGTCCGAGAAAAGCAAAATTCGTCATCTGCTCGATACCGCGCGCCGCAGCCGCCAATCGCTCCGGATTCTTTTCAGGAACCGCGGACGAATACAGTTCCGTATCCGGCAATAAATTCGTATCCGAATGTCCAATCATGACCTGTATCCCTCGTTTGCGTAATTCATCCGTCGCTTCCGAAGACGCGACATCCGATCCCGTGACGCGAAGTCCAGCACGCGCAAGGAGCTTGGCAACGCCGGACATATTGATACCCCCTATTCCGACAAGGTGAACCTTGGATAAACTCGCGAGCTGCATGGACACAGCCTATCGAAAACCCCCTCCGCAGTACAGGGAGGGGGTCGCTTCAGGGCTTCTTGCGCCAAATCGATTCACCATTCGGTGCAAGAATGTAATCAGGATTCTCCAGCGGGAAACTGATCGGCTCATCGGGAGCGTACAGCTGCCTCTGAATCGAGCGGATGAAATCGAGCTCGGTCAGCTGTTCGACCTCTTTTCCGTA
>CAZYKJ010000020.1:9558-9821 GCA_964648065.1 uncultured Gammaproteobacteria bacterium | reverse complement strand
GAGCATTCCAATCGCAGGAGATGAGTTGAACAAGAATATTATTCAATATGCACGCGATGTTTTTAACCTGCTCCTGGGTGAACGCGTTGCCGAGCAGATCAAAGTAGCGATTGGTTCAGCTGTCGAATTATCAGAGACGCTCGAGACGAACATGCGCGGTCGCGATCTTCTCTCTGGCTTGCCGCGTGAGATCGTAGTAAATGATGCGCAGATTCGTGAAGCGCTCGGACGTTCCATCAAAGCAATCATCGATCAAGCGAAGG
>CAZYKJ010000020.1:5363-9535 GCA_964648065.1 uncultured Gammaproteobacteria bacterium | reverse complement strand
CGCCGCCGGAGCTCGTCGCCGACATTCAGCAAAAGGGAATTGTGCTCACGGGAGGTGGCGCGCTCCTCCGCGGTATTGATCAAGCCTTGTCTCGCGGTACGGGTTTACCGGTACGCGTCGCTGATGATTGTGTGAACTGTGTTGTGCGAGGCACCGGAATGTTGATCGATAATAAAGCTCTGCTTCAGGACGTTGCGATTCCGGCTACCGATCTCGTTAAGACGATGTAAATCACATGAGCGGATACTGGCGATGGCTCTGGCTGGGGGCGGCCGTCATAGCGGTTGCGGTCTTAGTGTTAGCCGGTCTATTTCGTCCGATTGGTGAAGTGGTTCGCTGGGTCACGCTGCCGGTTGTTCGCGTGATTAGCGGCTGGTCCGGACATCTTGATGATGCAACAGAACCGCGAATCTTAGAGCTAGAATCGCGTTTAGCTTCTTTGTCTGTCGACTACGTAAAATTAAAGTCACTGGAAGAAGAAAATCGTACGCTGAGAGCCCAAGCCCACTTCTTGGATCGCTCCGGTTATGACAGCGTCGGTGCTCGCGTCATTGGTCGCGACGTGAGCGGTAAACGTGCCTTGTTAACGATTGATCGCGGGAGTGAAGACTCGCTCGAAATAGGACAAGCCGTGATCACGGATCAAGGAATTTTCATCGGAAAGATTACCCAGATTTTTGATCGCGTTGCGACCGTTGAACTTGTGACGGATCCGCGTAGCCGTGTTGCAGCCGCGTTGACAGCCGGCGGCCGTCTCGCCGGTGTGATCGAGGGGCGGGGGAATGGTGCGGCAGTTTTGACCTACATCCCGTCATCGGAATCTGTTATCGCTGATCAGCTTATTGTCACCGCAGGAACCGAAGACAAGGTGCAAGGAAATCTTCCTATCGGTGTCGTGAATACGGTAGACGGAAAACCTACGGACCCGTTCATGAACGCAACGATCGAACCGCTCGTATCACTCGACCGCGTTGTCTTTGTCTCCGTCCTTCGCCCGACCGCATTACGTCCTCGACTATGATTTGGCGTTGGATCATAACAATACTCATTGGCGTAATTGCCGGCTTATGGGAAGTCGCTGTTATTCCTTTTGTGCCGGCAGCCTTCTCCGTGCTCCCGCTTCTACCTCTTTCCGTGCTTCTTCTGGTTTCCAGTACACGAACCCGGGCCCTGATCTGTCTTATGTCCGGCGCCGCCCTGCTCGATGCCTACCATTGGTCTCATGTCGACGTAGCGATGATTCGTCTCGCACTCGTCCTTCTTGTGCTGGATGTAGCCGCAAACCGTTTTCTGACCAATCGTTCGGTTTATGCATCCGTAGCTCTTGTGCTCGTCGGTCGAGCGATGGATTGGATGACTGCCTGGCTTTTCTCGGTCATCGGCTTGTGGATTGATCCCACGCGCTATCCTTGGCATCTCCCGACAGGTTGGCCTTGGATTCTGCTTTGGGACGCCGGTATCGTTTCTATCGGCTTTCTCTTGATCGCCGCCTTTACGGGTCGTTTTGTTGCATTAGGTTTACGCGGCAGAAGCTTCTAGTATGCGCGGCCAGGATTTCCAACATGAAGTGCTCTATGAAGAGGCTGCGACGAGCGTTCGCGGCCAATCCTTATTCGTGGGACGTGCCTTTGGTTTGACGCGTTTTTGGGTCGCAGCCGTCATTCCGTTTCTTGTTTTTGGAGGGTGGCTGACCCGCGCAGGCTGGAGGCAAATCGTGCCCAGCCATTGTTGGCGCGCCGCGGCATCATCCGCGATCGCGAGGGTCGCGTTTTGGCCGATAATGTCCCGCGTTTTCAGGCAACGCTTACTCCGCTCGATCTCCCTCGCGACGCCGATGAGCAAGACCTGCTATTGAGCCGTACGGCCCGCATACTCGGTCTCTCCATCACCGACCTGCAAGCCTTCGCCGACTCCACCTCCACGGCTCGTGATGAAACATACGCGATCGCAGAAAATCTTCCGTATGAACAAGCCATGGCTTTATCCGTGGCCTTGCCCGAACTCCCCGGTATCGATCTCCAGGTTGCCGCTCGCCGTCGCTACCCGTTCTCTGCCGATATCAAAAGTCTGTCCCATATTCTGGGGTATGTCGTAAAAGTTTCTCCTCAAGAGCTGGAAAACGGATCTGATGACGGTTACGTACGCGCAGACGAAATTGGAAAAACGGGTCTTGAGCGTTCGTATGAATCCGCCTTGCGTGGCGTAAAGGGTACGCGTACCAGCGAAGTCGACGCCCATGGTCAAATCAAAGCCTTGGTAGGGGAAATAGCAGCGGTTGATGGTACGGACGTAAAGCTTGCCGTTGATATTGATTTACAGCGCGCGACCGAACAATCGTTGCAAGATGAAATGAGTAAGGCCAAAGTAAAGCGCGGCGCCGCCATTGCGATGGATCCCCGTGACGGTTCAGTGCTAGCGATTGTCTCTTTACCTGCCTACGACAACAACGCGTTTTCCGGATCCGTGTCTTCCACGGTGTATCAAAAGCTGATCACGGATGAGAATCAGCCGCTTTTCCCGCGTGCGTGGGCAGGAACATACCCATCAGGGTCGACCGTCAAGATCGTTATTGCGGCGGCTGCATTGGCCGAGCGCATCATCACACCACAAACAACCGTCCTTTCCACGGGAGGCCTGCAAGTCGGTGGCCACTTTTTTCCCGATTGGAAAGCCGGCGGTCATGGCTTGGTGAATGTACGTATCGCTATCGCTTGGTCCGTCAACACGTTTTTCTATACGGTCGGCGGCGGCTATGAATCGTTTGTCGGTCTCGGTGTCGATAAATTGGCCGAGTGGTTCCGCAAATTCGGCCTTGGCTCCAAAACCGGTGTTGATGTTCCGGGCGAGGGGATTGGTCTCGTGCCTGATCCGGAATGGAAGCAGGCGACCAAGGATGAACGCTGGTATGTCGGAGATACGTATAACTTGTCTATCGGACAAGGTGATCTTTTGGTGACACCGATTCAGGTTGCGGCTTACACCTCGGCTATCGCGAATGGAGGATTCAAAGTCACACCGCGTCTCGCCATGCCTGATCCCGCAAAGTCCGCTTCGGAGCTAGGGGAGCGATTGGCTTCTGCCGATATTATTGCCACGGTTCAAAAGGGTATGCGCGACAATGTGGTATTTGGTTCAGGGCGAGCGTTGAACAATATGGCGTTCCCAGTTTCGGGAAAAACCGGTACGGCGCAATGGTCGGCAACAAAAGCGACGCATGCCTGGTTTACGGCCTACGCACCTTCGGACAAGCCGGAAATCGTTGTAACGGTGCTCCTGGAAGAAGGAGGCGAAGGCTCGTCTGTTTCCGTTCCCGTCGCCCGAGACATATTGAATGCTTGGTGGCATTTGCGATCAGAAAGAGGTAGCGCCTTTTGATTTGACAGTCCGAAACAGTCTGATACGCTCCTTCTATAGGACGAGCAGCCGGCGGCGATAAACGCCGTTTTTCATTCTCTTAAATACTATGCCAGCCGAATACGTCAGCCCAGAATTCCTCGCCAAACTTAAAGAGGAGTTGAAGGATCTTAAAACCGTCAAACGCCGTGAATTGGCTAATCGCATCGAGACAGCCAAGTCTTTGGGCGATTTGTCCGAAAATGCCGAATATCATGAAGCCAAGGATGCGCTTGGTTTTGTCGAAGGTCGCATTTTGGAAATCGAAGACTTACTGAAGAATGCTATTGTCGTCGAGGAGTCCCATGGCGGCAGCAATGTCCGTGTCGGCTCCAGCGTGACCGTATCGGTCAATGGCAAGGAAAGATCTTTCACGATTGTCGGTTCCAATGAAGCGGATCCGCTGTCCGGAAAAATTTCCAACGAATCGCCGATCGGACGTTCATTGCTCGGTGCAAAACTCGGTGACTTGGTAGAAGTCGAGACGCCGGCTGGTACATCTGTGTACGAGATCAAAAAAATCGGTTAATATCTGGCGATATGGCGGATGAACGGGAGGTACGTCTTTCAAAGCTCGAAGCACTTGCCGCTGCGGGCTTCAATCCATACCCAAAAGAAACCGAGCGGACACATCTCGTCGGCGACATTGTTCGCGATCACGAGACATTTGAGAAAAATGGCGAGCCCGTGACCCTCGCGGGTCGCGTGATGACGATTCGCGTCCACGGCGGCGTGATGTTCGCGCCCGGCGTCCTCCGCGGGCTCTCGGATCTCGAACT
>CAZYKJ010000020.1:0-5353 GCA_964648065.1 uncultured Gammaproteobacteria bacterium | reverse complement strand
CGGCGATGTCTTCGCTCTGTTCCGTGACCGTATCGATCCTGCCGATTTTATCGAAGCAGATGGAATTGCGTTTACCACCAAACGTGGCGAGAAATCCATTCAAGTCAAAAGCTGGCGCATACTCGTCAAAGCGCTGCTTCCGCTTCCGGAAAAATGGCATGGTCTGTCCGATGTCGAAACCCGTTTCCGCCAACGCGAACTCGATTTGATCTCCAACGCGGAAGTTCGCGAGCGTTTCCTGTTCCGATCGCGCCTCGTCTCTGCCATGCGCGCTTTCCTCGACAATCATGGTTTCATGGAAGTTGAGACGCCTGTACTTCAGCCTCTTGCCGGGGGAGCTGCCGCCCGTCCGTTCGTCACCCATCATCAAGCTTTGGATATTGATTTGTATCTCCGAATTGCTCCGGAACTCTATTTGAAACGCTTGGTTGTCGGCGGTCTCGAGAAGGTCTACGAAGTCGCGCGATGCTTCCGCAACGAGGGAATCGACCACAGCCACAATCCCGAGTTCACCATGCTCGAGATGTATTGGGCATATGCCGGAAAGGAGCCATTCATTACGTTTATCGAGCAAATGCTCGCGTCCATGCTTGAAAAAGCCATGGGCTCGACGACGGTAAAGCATGCGGACGGAGATTTGGAATTCGCCGGTCCTTGGAAGCGCGTGACATTTCGTCAGGCGATTCTCGACGCGACAAATATTGATATCGATACCGTAAAAGACGTGAAGGATTTGATTGTCGAGATCAAAAAGAACAAAATTAAAATCGATTTTAAAGGCGCCATTGGTCTGGGCGAGCATTTGGATGAACTCTACAAAAAAACTGCTCGCGCCAATCTGCGCGGTCCGATTTGGGTACTCGACTATCCGGTTGCTATGAAGCCGCTTTCCGGCCGCAGTCCGGAAAATCCGGAATACAGTGCAACAGCCCAGCTTATCGTGCTTGGTGCCGAAGTGATCAATGCTTACTACTACGAATTAAATGATCCTCTTGATCAGCGCGCACGATTCGTGGAACAGCAAAAACTTTCAGAGCAGGGGAGCGAGGAGGCTCAGCCAAAGGATGAAGAGTTCTTGGCCGCCCTCGAGCATGGCATGCCACCGACATCCGGTATGGGCATGGGCATCGACCGTCTCGTCGCCATTCTGACGGGCTCGCCCTCTCTCAAAGAGGTAATTCTGTTCCCGACCCTTCGACCGCAATCAGCGGATAACAAATAATTATGCTCGACATTCACTACGTCCGCGATCATATCGACGAGATTCGACAGAATATCAAGAACCGTAATGTCGAGCTGGATTTGGATTTGCTGCTCGAATTGGACGGACAACGCCGTGAATTGCAAAAAGCCGTCGAGGCCAATCGCCAAAAACGCAATGAAGTCGCAGAAGCCATGAAATCCGCCACAGCGGATCAGCGTCCGGCTTTGATTGAGGAAGGAAAGTCTCTCAAGACTTCGTTGGCGGAAATCGAGCCGATGTTCGTGAAAGTCGACCAGGCCTTCCAGGAAATGATGATGAAGTTGCCGAATATCACGCATCCGGACGCGCCTATCGGAAACACGGATGCCGACAATAAAGTCATTGATACGGTAGGGGACGTAAAGAAGCCGGGTTTCAAAAAGCTTTCCCATGTGGAACTTGCCGCAAAGCATGATTTGATTGATTTTGAGCGCGCCGCCAAAGTCACGGGCGCCAAGTTTTATTTTCTGAAAGGAAAGCTCGCCATGCTCGAGCAAGCCTTAATCAATTGGACGCTCCGTGAAGTTGTTTCCGAGAACTACTTTGCGATGAGCACCCCGGATTTGGCTCGTGACGAGGTATTGGTAGGCGTCGGTTTTAATCCGCGCGGACCTGAAGCACAAATTTACTCAATAGAGAATTCTGATCTTTCGCTCATCGGAACAGCTGAGATCACGATCGGCGGCTATCACAAGGATGAGGTTTTAGAAGAGGCGAGTCTGCCTATGCGCTATGCAGGCATTTCGCATTGCTACCGGACCGAGGCCGGAGCCTATGGTCGCGAGTCGTACGGCCTCTATCGCGTGCATCAGTTCTCCAAAGTCGAGATGTTTATTTTCTGTGCTCCGGAACAGAGTGACGCGCTCCATCTCGAGATACGCCGTATCGAAGAACGCATTTTTACTTTGCTTGGAATTCCGTATCAAGTCGTCGATATTTGCACAGGCGATCTCGGCGGACCAGCCTATCGTAAATTTGATCTCGAGGCTTGGATGTGGGGACGCGAAGAGGGGAAAGGCGGTTACGGAGAAGTCACGTCAACCTCGAATTGTACCGACTATCAAGCGCGACGTTTGAACATTCGCGTACGTCGCAAAAACGGAACGATTGAATATGCGCATACGTTGAATGGCACAGCTATTTCATGCGCGCGCGCCTTGATTGCGATCATGGAAAACTATCAGCAAGAAGATGGTTCCATCCTCATTCCGGATGTACTAAGACCATATTGCGGCTTTGATAAGATTGGCTAAGCTATGCGTCCGGAAGGTGCAAAAACATGGATAGAAATCTCGCGTTCGGCTCTCCGGTCGAACGCGGTTTCGTTTATGAAGCATGTTCGTCCAAGCAAGGTTCTTGCTATCGTAAAAGCGAATGCGTACGGGCATGGAGCGATCGAATGCGCGCAGGAATTTTCCGTTGCCGGAATCCCATGGCTCGGTGTTGATTCCATCGACGAAGCTATCGAACTTCGCTCTGCGAAAATCAAAAAACCGATTCTCATCCTCGGCTATATTCCGCTCGACCGCTTGCCCGATGCCGTCCGAAGCGACCTATCTTTTGTTGCGTACAATCCAGAAACGATTCGCGCTATATCGCGCGTGAAAACGAATAAAAAAATTCGTATCCATCTTCCGCTTGAAACCGGTTTACATCGTCAGGGGATTAGACTCGAAGATCTTTCGATGATAATGAAGCTCATCAAGGCGGATTCGCGCATCATCGTCGAAGGTGTTTCGATGCATTTCGCAAATATCGAAGACACCAAGTCGCGTTCCTATGCCGATCATCAACTTGGCGAATTCAAAAAGGGGATAGAGGTACTCAAAAAGTTAGGATTGAATCCGCTTAAACATACCGCCGCAACAGCTGGATCAATTTTGTACTCAGATACGCATTTCGATATTGTCCGTGTCGGAATCGGTATGTACGGATTGTGGCCTTCAGAAAATACCCGATCCCGATCCAAAATCCGTCTCCAACCGGCTCTTACCTGGAAAACCATCATCGCCCAAATCAAACCGGTCAAAAAAGGCAGTCCTGTGAGCTATGGTCTGACAGAACGGGTAAAGCGCGATTCCAAGATCGCTGTCCTTCCGATCGGCTACGCAGAAGGCTTCGACCGCGTCGGTATGTCCAAGCGTGCCCATGTCCTCATCCGTGGCCTCCGCTGCAAGGTTATCGGCCGTGTTTGCATGAATATGTGCATGGTTGATGTCACCGATGTTCCAGACGCAAAACTTGAAGACGAGGTTGTCTTGATTGGTAAGTCCGGCAAGCAAGAAATTACGGTTGAAGACATGGCAAAGCTCGCCGGAACCATTAACTACGAGACCGTTGCCAGACTCAATCCGCAAATCCCGAGAATCTTGGTAAAATAAACGCCATGAAGAGGGTGGCTGTGCTTTTAGGCGGAATCTCCAATGAACGGGAGATTTCTTTGCTTTCCGGCCGTAAAATCATCGAAAACTTGGATTCCTCCAAATATCAAATTTCCCAATACGATCCGAAGTCACAAATCACCGATCTCGTCCGAGATGCCCAAGCCGGTCTCATTGATGTCGCTTTCATCGCTTTGCACGGAAAAGGCGGGGAAGATGGCGCAATTCAAGGTCTGCTCGAGTGGTTAAACTTGCCCTACACAGGTTCCGGCGTCATGGCTTCAGCGTTGGCCATGGATAAAGCCCGAACGAAGGCCCTGTACCGTGAGAACGGTATTCCAACTCCGCCATCACTCATGGTCGAAAGCTTTGATCTATCGGCGATAAAAGCTGCTTTAGGTGATTCCATTGTCATTAAGCCAAATGCAGACGGTTCGAGCGTTGGAGTAGCTGTAACACCGCCAGAAAGCGAATGGAAATCGCTTATTGAGGCTCGCATCTCTGCCGAAGGCTCCTGTCTCATCGAATCGTTTCGCGAAGGACATGAGCTTACGGTCGGAATTCTTGGAAATGAAGCTTTACCAGTTGTCGAGATACGTCCCAAGTCAGAATTTTTCGATTTCAAAGCAAAATATACGCCCGGAATGAGCGAAGAAATTTGTCCTGCAGAAATTTCCGATGAAATTTCAAAAGAAGCCCAACGTCTAGGTCTTCTTGCACACCAAATTCTCGGCTGCAGAGGATATTCACGTACCGACATGATCCTGACGCCAAACGGGCTCGAAGTTCTTGAAACAAACACATTGCCAGGAATGACCGAGACCTCGCTTTTACCTCTTGCGGCCAAAACTGCGGACATTTCTTTTCCGCAGCTGCTTGATCGCATGATAGGACTTGCGCTATGAGTGACCTAAATCGTTCCCTCCGTGAGCGACGTTTCTCCAAGAGAAATGGCGTTTTTGCGATGCTTGGAGCTGTAGCGCTTATCGGTTGGCCATACGTTCTGCTCACGAACAACGCATTCATGGTGAATACCGTCGAAGTGAGGGGAGTGAAGTCCTTGGATCCGGTTGATGTGACTCGTACGGCGCTTACGATCATCGATAACAGGGGAGAATGGCGACCTTGGCCGGCTAGACATGCATGGTTCATTAATGCCGATGCATTAAAAAAGCAGTTAATGGAGCGATTATTCGTATCAAATGTGATTGTGGATAAATCATATAATAACGTTTTACGACTCTCGATAGAGGAGAGATCTAAAAAGGTGATATTCCATTCGCATCAGCAATATTACTGGGTTGACCTTCAAGGCGTTGCTACAGAAGAATTATCTAAAGATGAAAAGAAGGATGCGCAATCTCGTTTGCTTGGTACGCGTGCACCGGTTGATTCAGATATTCCAATCATCAAACAAGATTTGGATGATCCTATCAGCCAAGGATTTCAAATTGCAGATCAGCGACGATCGCGCGAATGGATCAAGCTAGCCGAGGATCTGAAGTCCTATAATCTCGTATACCGCGAAATAGAGCCTCCGACAGCCTCTAGTACCTTATTTAAAGTACTCAGTCAGGACGGATATAACGTGGTCATGGATATAACCTCGCCATTGGATTTACAGGTACATACATACCAAGGATTCATGAAAGCGAAGCCATCAGATTTAAAACCATTGGATTATGTAGATGTGCGAGTTCCGGGACGCGTTTATCTTAAGGAACGCTAA
>CAZYKJ010000019.1:8078-9824 GCA_964648065.1 uncultured Gammaproteobacteria bacterium | reverse complement strand
AACAAGCTGCAAGAGGTGTTCCAAGCTGGAATCCATAACTAGCAGTCTAAATCAGCGAGTGCTAATGCGTCAAGCCAACGAGAAACGCCCCGCAGATTACGGGGCGTTCGATTCAGAGATGCTTTTCCAAGAAGACACGGACATCTTCCGGCATGTGGAAATCCTTGAGCTGGTTTCGGCGTACCCAGGCGAGCTCTTGGCCGCCTTTGGTATGCAGATATTCGTCGGTGGCATGAATGAGAAAACCCATGTCGACCATGAAGTGCGCGGGGTCTCCGGGATTCGGTTTGTCGGCCGGAATCTCGATGACGGTCAGATGGTGTGGACGCGGCAGAACCGTGACGCGTCCATGCACGCCTAGCGGCTTCAGATACGGCGCGAGGTCAACGCCGACTTCGTCCATGAACTCGACGATCAGGGCCTGGATAGGATCCTGATGCGACTCGATGTGGCCGCCGGGCTGTAGCCAGAGGCCGAGCTTGGGATGTTTGCGCAAGAGTACTCTTGGCGAGATCTTGTCTTGGACGAGGAAGGCGGAGACCGTGAAAACCTTCTCCCCTTCATGAAGGATGCGAGACATTGGAAGTCCTCCCGAGCAGGAGCCTAGCTGTTTCCAAGAGAAACGCAAATCCCCTCCTATGCCATGGAGGGGATGTCAGAGCCTTGTCATCATTCGGCGAAGCCTGTCCAAAAGAGATTACAGGCGCCGGCGAATGCAGCGTTGGCGACGCGGTCGTGAAAGAAACCGCGAATCTTGTTTTGCTGAAAGCCGAGACGGCGCGTCAGCTTGAGAAGCTGATCCGTGTCGTACTCCATGTTGACATGAAGGCCGGCCCAATCGTTGCGCGAGAGCAAACGCGCAAAACGCATGATGGGCTCGTTGTTGGAATACCCCTCCATCTGGACGAGGGTAAAGTCGATGCGGCCAAAGTTGGAGCCGCGAATCTGTGTCAGCTTGAGATTGTACCCGCAATCCCCCTCGTACAGCATCGAATAGCGCGAGTCGCTTTTCTCGATGTACGGATCCAGCCGCTCAAAATCCCGACCAACGAAGTCGCGGAGCGAGATGTACATGTCCCAGGTTCGACGCGTGAGCGGATCACGCATGAATTCTTCCATGTCAGGCAGGTAAAAGAACTTGCTTGTCATGCGCTTCCTCCGATGTTGAAGGTGCGTTTCCATCGTCGCTTGATCTATGCGACACGTCAAGAAAAGAGAAGCGGCCCCGCACCGAGTGAGATCGGGCGGGGCCGCAGAGGGTCAGGTGTCGGGCGCCGGGTGGCGGCCCGCGTTCTCGGGCTGGTCGATGCGGACGCAGTTGATGTAGGGCGGCGGTCGGAGCACGGCGGGGATCTCGTTCATGATTCCCGTCGCTTCGAACGCGGCGCGCTCCGCCTCGCAGTTGTGGCAGGGCTCGCCCTTGTTGACGGGCTCGTCGCAGCCCTCGATGCAGACCTCGCCCGCATCGTAGCGCTCGGCGTAGCTGCGCGCGCTGCTCACGAGGGCCCCGTGCCGTAGGCGCGCATCACGACCTCCTTGAAGGGCGTCTTGAGCGGCGGGGGCGGGGGCGTCGAGAGGCGGTACGAGTAGTACTCGTCGTTCTCGTCCTCCTTGGCGAGGAACTCGCGGATCTCCTCGGTGACCGTCGGCTCGGGCGGCGGGATGCTACCGCGTCCGCGGGCGACGATGATGTCGTCGGACTTGGTCACCTCGTTGAGGTCGAGTTCGGAATCGGGTCGCTTGGCC
>CAZYKJ010000019.1:1255-8068 GCA_964648065.1 uncultured Gammaproteobacteria bacterium | reverse complement strand
GGATCTCCTTCTTCGTTGACGCGTTACCTCTATCTGAGCTTGAGTAAGTTATCAGAAATTCACGAAAAAGTCAAGATCCTTACGAGCTGCTCTTCGAGCGCTTCTTGTTGTTGTCGTTGAAATGTCGCGCGAACTCGCGCGCGATGGACTCGGCCTGATCGCGGCTGATCGGGAGCTCCTCGCCGAAGTGGAAACCGCGGCCGAGCTTGGACTTGAGCTCTTCCATGAAGGCGAAGGCCTCGCTGATCGGATCCTTGTCGAGCTTGTCGAACTCGTAGAACCACCCTTCCGCCTCGTCCCAGATGATGCGGTGGCAGCTCGTGCCCGCGAAATCGAGCTCGAGCACGGTACGCCCCTGCAGCTTCTTGCCGACGTCGATGTAGTAGAGCAGCTCGCGCCTGCACTTCTTGCGCGCCGGGACGAGGAAGTAGTTGGTGTGATCGATGACGCGGTGCTTGAGCTCGAGCCCCGAGGTTTGCAGGATGTTCTTGAACAACTCCGCTTCCCTGAGCGCCGCATCGAAACCGTAATACATGCCCTGTCCACTCATCTCATCCTCCCTTTCAAGGTACTAACAGCGAACGGAATCTACGAGAAAATATGGGTTTTGTCAACCCTCTGTACGAAAAACCCCCGTACCGTTTTATCGGTCGGGGGCGTAGAGCTAGTTCCCGTGGAAGATGTTCACCATGTACTGGATCGTGGCATTCACCAGACCGTCTTCCGCGATCAGAATATCCGACTCCTTCTTGGGAAACCATTCGGCAATGAGCTTGTCGATGCTCGGGTCGGCGTGTATTCCCCTGCTCCATGAGCGAAGCCAGGAGCGTTCCGCTTCCCGATACAGCAGCAGCACAATCGCCGTCTGCTCGTGATCCTCGTCTATCGCGTGCACGGAGATCCATGACACATGACCGAGGAATGGCTGGCGAGAAACGCCCATGGCAAGCGTGTACGGACTGCGTGCGTCCGTGTATTCCACGCGCGGGAAATGATGATCACCCTTCGAACGCCATCTGCCGAGCACCATCGGGAAGCCGAGCACCTCGAGCGTGGCGGCGATGCGAGCAAGTCCTTTGTGCGGAACATGCTGGAACACAGTGAGCAGGTCGATATCGACAATGTCTTCATCCATGAGACAGCCTCCGCTTCAACTGCTTGGAGCTCGGACCATACGCCATGACGATATCCATCATGGCATCGATGCAGGCGAACGCCCGGTCTTTGCTCAAGCCAGATGCCAGCTCGCCGAATTCGGCGAGACGGTAGTCCGCGAGGATTGCGCTCCAGTGGTCGGGACGCACGTACGGCGTCTCCTTCCCTTCCCCGTGTCGCATGCGCGCAGAACCCTTCCATGACCCGCTCACCGCTTCCCAGAACAGCGTCACCGGGAAGTCGTAGCTGACCGGATTGGTCTTGGCGTCGAACTCGAACGAGAAGTCGAGCCGATACGCGACGATGATTTGCCCCGACGTCGCATCATCCTCGTCCTCGAAGCCGAGGACATAGTCGTACTCGATATGCGAGTCCGGCATGAGGAAGACATCGCGCGCGAGTCCGACACGCATCGGATCGGGATTGTTCTTGCGCGGCATGAAGTAGTCTGAGTAGCCCCATCGGAAGCTATCCGACGCTGCCGCGGACACCTGCAGCCCTCTCGCCTTTGCGCTCGCGTCGGTACGCTCGCACTCGGCATGAATCTTTCCCAAACGATCGAGCACTTTGTGCATGATCTCTCCTGTAGAATGAGCCGCCTTGGTGTACAAGAAAAACTCGTTTTTGTCAATCCCGTCTATTCGTATCTCAGAGCTTCAATCGGCGAGAGATGGGCGGCTTTTCTGGCCGGAAAATAACCGAAGACGATACCGATAGCCGCGGAAACGATAAAGGCGACAATGGCTCCATTCCAAGGAACAACAAAGGTCCAGCCGGATTGAAAACGCGAGATGATTTGAATAGCTCCCCAAGCCATGGAGACGCCGGTAATAATGCCCAGAGTACCGGCAAAGACGGTAAGCATAATTGCCTCCGCAAGGAATTGTCCCAGGATGTCTCCGCTTTTGGCTCCGATTGCTTTTCGTAGTCCGATTTCACGCGTTCGCTCGGTCACCGTGACATACATGATATTCATAATGCCAACACCGGCGACGATGAGCGAGATGGACGCGATAGAACCGAGGAGAACGGAAAGAATCGTACCGATGAGACCGGCGCGCGCGATCGTATCTTCTTGCGTTGCGACGCGAAAGTCGTCTTTTCCGAGATTATTTTCCGGATTATCGATATTATGATTGTCGCGCAGAATTTGGCGAATCAAGTCCTTGGCGATGGATGGAGAAACCTTGCCGGACTTGATACTCAAAAAGTTCACCCGGTTCTTATTGTAGAGATCAAAGACGGCTGTGAATGGAACCGTGACTTCGTCATCGATATTGGTAAAGAAGCGCGTACCCGCCGGATCCATAATACCGATAACCCTGAACGGTTGTTTTGCGATTTTAATCGTTCGACCTAACGGATCTTCCTCGCCAAATAATTGACGCGCGACATCCGGTCCAAGAACGGCAACGCGCGCATGGGAGTCGACATCGTCATCCGTGAGATAGCGACCGCGCGCCACCGTTTGATTGTAGACGACAAGCTCGGAGGGCGCCGCACCATTCAAGGTCGTGTTTTTGGATTCACTTCCATAGGTTACAAGATCGCTCACCACCACGGTTGCATCGACGGCATCGGCCCAGCCGGCATTTTTTAACTTTTGATAATCACGCTGCGTGAGCGTCTGCTTGTTGGCGGCATCCACGCCGCTTCGTTGATTTTCGTCGCCTCGGCCATTTGCCACGAGGACGAGATCGCTGCCAAAGGAAGCGATTTGCGACAACAGATACCGCTGAGCCGCTTGACCAACCGATACCATCAAGATCACGGAAGCGATACCAATAATAATTCCCATCATCGTCAAAACCGTGCGGCTCTTGTTGATGACAAGCGCCTTGTAGGACAGCGGAATCAGGTCACGGAAATGCATACTATTCAAAGCGGAGCGCTTCAATCGGATGAAGCTTGGCGGCTTTACGAGCCGGGAAATAGCCGAAGACAATTCCGATGGCGGCGGAGACCGTAAAGCCGAGAATAATGCCGTTCCAGGAGAGGGCGAATGTCCAGCCTTCCATAAAATTGGAAATGACTTGAATCAATATCCACGAAAAGGAGATACCGAGCGTTATACCGATAAGTCCGCCCATCATGGTTTGCATCACGGCTTCGACAAGAAATTGTCCAAGAATGTCACCATAGCGCGCGCCAATCGCTTTTCGTAGTCCGATTTCTTTGATGCGCTCGGTTACGGCAACATACATAATATTCATGATACCGATGCCGCCGACGATGAGTGAGATCGCCGCGATAGACGTGAGCAGAATCTGCAAAATATTCGCGATTTGTGCCGCGCTCTTGATCGCGTCTTCCTGCGTCGTAATATTAAAGTCGTCTTTGGCAAGATCGCCCGTTGGATTGTCGAGATTGTGGCGTTCGCGCAGGGCAATCGAGATGCGCTCTTTTGCGTCATTCAATGGGATGGAAGTTTTGATGGAAATGCGCGACAGATATTTTTTGTTATACAAATCCATGCCCGCCGTCACCGGAATATAGACCTGCTTATCGACGTTGGTGAATGACTTGGTGCCGGATTTTTGCATGACACCGATGACACGAAAGTTTGTCCCGCTTACTTTGACGCTTTTTCCTATGGCACTATCCGAACCAAAGGCCGCATCGGCGACATCGTAACCTAACACCATGACGCGCTCCCCCGAATCTACCGAGGATTGTCCAAAAAAAGAACCTTGCGCCAGCGTATGCTCGGACAAAAACATTTCATCTGGCATGGTGCCAAGAATTTGGACATTCGTGCTGTATCCATTCGCCGTGAGCTGGTCTGAGGCGTCGACGACTCCGGCGATATAGGTCACCCAAGGATAGGCCTGTAATTTTTTTACATCCCGTATCTCGAGCGACTCTTTGATAAACAAGCTTGGTTGTCCACTTTGCTCCTTTGCGCCGTTGTTGATCGCGAGCACATCCGAACCGAACGCAGAAACCTGGGAGAGGATGAAGCGTTGAGCCGCCTCGCCGATGGACAGCATCATAATCACGGACATGATGCCGATGATAATGCCGAGCATGGTTAAAAACGATCGCGCACGCGTGCGATTCAAGCTCTGGAGCGAGCTGGCAACAAGATCCTGAATCGTCATGATTATTTGAGTTCTCCTTGTCCGGCAATGCGTCGGTTTTCGACCTTGCTATCACTCTGAATCAAACCGTCTTTGATACGGATAATGCGCTCGGCATGTTCGGAAGTGTATGTCTCATGCGTCACCAGAATAATCGTGTGGCCCTGCTCGATATTGAGCTTTTGCAGCACCTCCATGACTTGCGTACCGGACTTGGAATCGAGGTTTCCCGTCGGCTCGTCGGCAAAGATGACGGCTGGCTCGCGGATCAGGGCGCGGGCAATCGCCACACGCTGACGCTCTCCTCCGGAGAGTTGATTCGACAAGTTTTTCATGCGATGCGTGAGGCCGACGGCGGCAATGGCTTTTTTGGCCATTTCATCGCGCTTACTCATCGGAATATCGGAATACAAGAGCGGAAGTTTTACGTTTTCGAGCACGGACGTTTTCGGGAGCAGATTGAACGCCTGAAAAATGAACCCGACATTGGTACCGCGCATATGCGCGAGCTGATCTTCATCGAGCGTCGAGACATCTTGGCCGGCAAAAAAGTATTTGCCTGTGGTCAGACCGTCGAGAAAGCCGAGAATATGCATGAGCGTCGACTTACCGGAGCCGGATGGGCCCATGATGGCGACGAACTCGCCTTGATTGATGGTAAACGAGACGCCATGAAGCACGGGCGTCAGCACGCCTTCATTCTCGTATTGCTTTTTGAGGTCAACGACCTTGATAATCTCTGGCATGTTACTGGCTCGTGGTGGTCGGGCTCGGATTCTTCTCGCTCACGACAACAATCTCGCCGTCATTCAACCCTTTGATAATCTCGACCAGGCCGTCATCCCCTTTCAAACCGATTTCGACGACGCGCTCTTGCGGCTGATTGTTGACGAGAACACGAACTGATTTTACGCCGGTGTCGGCATTGGTGCGGACGGAGCGGAGCGGAATCACAATGGCTCCTTGGCGCAATCCCGTGTTCACGGTCACATTGGCCGTCATGCCCGGCTTGACCTCGCGGCCGGCCGGATCGATCAGCATATGAATTTTGTAGTAGACAGCGTCTTGGACAAGCGTTTCCGCCGGATCCTTGTCGATGACGGTGCTCGAGAATTTGACATCATCGCCATACGCATCGAGTGTCGTGGTAGCCGTTTGATTGACGGCGATCTTGGTGATGTCGGCTTCCGGAACTTCGGCTTCGATCTCGTACGATTCCGTGCCGACCATACGAATCGCCGGAGCATTTAACGAGATCTGCTCGCCGATACTCGGAAGAATCTCGGAGATGATGCCGTCGGATGGCGCGACAATCTGCACATTCTTCAAATCATTGAGCGCTTTTTGATACACCACATTTGCTTGATCGACAGAAGCGCGCAAACCAGCCACGTCCACATTACGCGGAGCGGCGACCTTGCTTGCGAGCTGGGCTTTGGCTTGGGCGAGAGCGGCTTGCTGGATGGCGAGCGCCGTTTCTGCGCTCTTTACCTTGGTTGTGAGATTGCGCTGGGCAATATCGTAGTTGGCTTTGGCTGTGTCGTAGGCATTCTGGAGCGAGTCGCGCGTTGTCTTTTGTGTGAAGCCCGAAGAACGTGCGGTTTCGACAGACGCGGTGACGGATGTGAGGTTGGAACTGATGGAAGAGAAGTCTCCGGAGATGGAGCCTTTCTTGGCTTCAAGCTGGGCGTCGCTCAAATTGCTATTCGTGATCGTGCCGGCCAAAACTTTTTGCACATCATCGAGATAGGACTGCGTTTTGCGCTGGGCATCGAGAATCAAATCACCATCAGCGAGCATGGTCGGCAAATCCGTTGACGAAGACAGCGTGAGAAGCGCCTGATCAGCAGCGGCAACAGCAGCTTTGGCAACTGGATATGTTTGACGCGCATGATCGAGCGAGCCGCGTGCGTAAATACCGAGAACACCTTCATACAAATCGTTCGCAGACGTGTTATCGATACCGATAATGGCATCGCCGTCGATCAAGCCGGAACGCAGAGGACCAAGAGCGCCTTGCAAAGACGAGCGGAGACTGGCGTACGCGGAAGCGACACTTTGATCCGCAGAAGCGCCGCTGTTTTGGAGAGCGGAGGCGGCGTTTTGAAGCGCGAGATCGGCGACGCGAGCATCATCAACGACGGTGAGACGCGTTGTATCGAGATCCAGTTGGGCTTTGTCGACATTAGCTTGCGCGGATGCGACTTGGGCTTGGGAAATGCGGATGTCTTCGTTGGTTGCGCCGGCGAGCTTGAGGCTCAAGTTGGCTTGAACGGCAGCAAGAGCTGCGGCGGCGTTTTTGACGGCGAATTGAACGTCATCGTTTTTGAGTGTCGCGAGTACATCACCCTTTTTTACGACATCGCCGACCTTGGTATTGATTGCGTTGACTGTGCCGGAGTTTTGAAAAGCCAGATCGATACGTGCGGCCGGTTTGATTTCACCCGTGACTTCGACCGTCTGAATCAAATCGCGATGACCGGCTGTGATGGTCTCGTATTGTGCTTGGCTTGATGCATTTCGCGAAGAATAGAAATACCATCCGGCCCCGATCGCGACAATGACCGCGGGAATCCAG
>CAZYKJ010000019.1:0-1230 GCA_964648065.1 uncultured Gammaproteobacteria bacterium | reverse complement strand
TTTGATTTCAGGAAGGAAAATCGGCTTTTCTTTTTGACAAGCATCGGCGTCGGCAGGGGCGGCAAAACGCTCGGCTGTAACGGAGTATCCATAAGCTGTATTCTATTACTTTTTGAGTACCGACTCAATGCGATCCGACATGGATTTAACGAAATCTTGCATTTGGCTAGCAGGGAACAAAAGCACAGGCCCATGGCCATGATGCATCACGACAAGTGTCTCCCCCGCCTTAAGGCCGAGCTTCTCGCGAAACTCCTTGGGAATAACGACTTGGCCGCGCTCGCCAACGACGGTTGAGCCAATTAATGGCTGATGTTCGGTTAATTTCATAGAAAGTATGATTGGTATGAATTGTATGAAATGTAAGCAAAAATGTCAAGGTCGAGGGCTGGACAGTTCAAGAAAAATTAGCTATACCTAGCGCCAATGGAAACAGCCTTATTCGACTATCCCCTCCTGCCGGACCGGATTGCGCAGAAGCCGATGGAACCGCGCGAGGCGGCCAAGCTTTTGGTTATGGATCGAAAGACAGGAGCAATTTCGGACAAACACATCAGCGATTTGCCGGAGCTTTTGCGTGAGGGAGATTTACTCGTGTTCAATGACTCGAAAGTGTTTAAGGCGCGATTGAAGGCGGTGATCTACGGGAAGAATACGCGAGAGGCGGGCAAGGAAGTTGAAATCTTTTTGCTGCGTCCGGATGGCGATATGTGGATTGCACTCGCACGACCGGGAAAGAAATTACATTCGGGTTGCCGCGTAATGTTTGAGGATGGAAGCAAAGCGCGTGTGATGGGTAAACGTGAGGATGGAACGGTTGATATCGACTTTGGAATTCATCCGGAGCGCGTTTTTGAGCTCGCGGATCAGTACGGAGAAGTTCCGGTACCGCCGTACGTGGAACCGAGCAATGAGAACACCTCGAGCTATCAGACGGTGTATGCGAAAAATGTCGGATCAGTCGCTGCGCCGACGGCAGGATTTCATTTTACAAAAGAATTGCTCGGAAAAATCGCAGACAAAAAAGTGAAAACGGCGTTCGTGACGCTACATGTCGGCATTGGAACGTTTCGGCCGATGAAAAGTGAGACGCTTGAGGAACATGACATGCATGAGGAGTGGGCGCATGTGCCGGCGGAGACGAAAGCGGCCATCGAAGAGACAAAAAAGAATGGCGGACGCGTGATTGTCGTCGGCACGACGGCGATGCGTGCGCTGGAATCAGGTTTG
>CAZYKJ010000018.1:2554-10160 GCA_964648065.1 uncultured Gammaproteobacteria bacterium | reverse complement strand
GAAGATCGGTAAGCCTGTTTCCGGATCTGAACCGAGCGATGTCGGACCTTGCTGTACGGATTTTAACACTTCGTCCAGCGATTCTTTTGTTGCATCACCCGGCATCAATTCTTGCGGAAGCGATGCTTTGATCGGTGCGCCGGTATTCGGCAATGTTGATTCGACATAAGCGCCGAATTTTCCGACTTTGATCGAATAGGCTGGCAAGTCCGGAATGGTAATAGTCTTGGCTTCTTCCGGTTGAATTTGATCGAGTTCGGTATCGATACGATTCTTCAAGCCTTTTTCACCGAGATAAAACTCGCGGAGATAGGGAAGCCATTCTTGTTTGCCTTCGGCAATATCGTCGAGGGACTTTTCCATTTTGGATGTGAATCCGACATTCACGAGTTCCGCCAAATGCTTTTCGAGGAGCTGGGTGACAGCAAAAGCGGTAAAGCTCGGTACGAGAGCGCCGCCTTGTTTCATCACGTAACCACGATCAAGCAAGGTCGAAATGGTTGCGGCGTAAGTACTCGGACGGCCGATGCCTTCTTTTTCCATGAACTGGACAAGGGAGGCTTCCGTGAAGCGTGCCGGAGGCTTGGTTTCATGCGGAAGCGGTTTTGTGTCGACGCATTCTGGTTTGTCGCCGGCTTTGAGATCCGGCAAAACTTTCTCGCGATCTTCGAGAGCCTGGTCGACATCGTCTGCGCCTTCGACATACGCGCGCAAAAAGCCCGGGAAGAGGATTTTCATTCCCGTTGCTTGGAATTCCGACGAACCGGCTTGAAGACGAGCGGAAATCTGCAATTGCTTCGCGTCCTTCATCTGCGAGGCAAGAGCGCGCATCCAAATCAATTCGTAGACATCATGCTCGGAGCCGGCGAGACCGGTTTCTTGCGGTGCGGTGAAGGTGAGCGACGGACGAATGGCTTCGTGGGCTTCTTGGGCGCCGGCGGCGGCTTTGTCATGACGTGATTCGCCGATATATTCGCCGCCAAAGCGCGAGGTGACGACTGAGCGAATGCCTTTCAAGGCTTCCTCGGACAAATTCGTGGAGTCGGTACGCATGTAGGTGATGAAGCCTTTTTCGTACAAACCTTGAGCAACGCGCATGGTGTCGCGAGCGGACAAGCCAAGTTTGCGGTTACCTTCTTGCTGAAGCGTTGAGGTCGTGAAAGGCGGCGGCGCTTTGCGCGACATTTCTTTTTCATTCACTTCAAGAACCGACCACGAGGCTTTTAGGGTGTCAGCAGCAACTTTCGCAGCTGTTGCTTCATCGAGAAGTACAACATCCTTGCCGCCGACTTTGAGCTTGCCGGTGTTTTCATCAAAATCTTTTGAGCCGGCAATGCGCTTGCCGTCTTGTGTGACGAGTTTAGCTTCGAAATCCGTGTTGTCCTTTTTGAGTGTTGCGGAAACGTCCCAGTAGGAGCCTTTTCGGAAAGCCATGCGCAAACGTTCGCGATCGACGATGGCTTTCAATGAAGAAGATTGGACGCGGCCTGCGGATAAGCCGTAAGCGATCTTTTTCCAGAGAACAGGCGAGACCGTGTAACCTACGAGACGATCGAGAATACGACGCGTTTCCTGAGCGCGAACAAGCTTCTCGTCGATTTGACGCGGATGGGCAAGAGCGGATTCGATGGCGCCTTTGGTAATTTCATGGAACACCATGCGGTGAACCGGAACTTTGGGTTTCAAAAGCTCCAGCAAATGCCAGCTAATACTTTCTCCTTCGCGGTCTTCGTCAGTTGCCAAGTAGATGTCTTCTGCATTCTTCAGAAGCCGTTTGATATCAGATACCGTTTTGCTCTTTTTGGAGCTGACGATATACATCGGATTAAAGTCATTTTTTACATCAACGCCAAGCTGACCGAATTCGGTTTTCTTGTATTGCTCCGGAACCTCATCTTGGGACGATGGGAGATCGCGAACATGACCCATGGAAGCGATTACTTCATAATCCTTCCCGAGAAATTTTCGGATGGTTTTGGCTTTGGTTGGGGACTCGACGATCACGAGATGCATAAGTAGTGGGTCTACATATATATAGGTTATTTTCTATTTGGGCAAACGATGCGTAGCTCTAGACCACATTTGTCCGCCAAGTTGAGCCACATATCCCTTTAATTCAAGCATGGCTAATCGAGAGCTGACGGTAGCGGACTTTGATTGATCGGCGAGTGCGAGGTCGTCTATGTGAGTAGGTTGGTCGAGAAGGGCAAGGAGACGGCTTTCTTCGGGCGTTAATGGCAAAGATGCACGAGCTTGTGTGATCAATTCTGGCCGGTCGAACTCGAGCGCTTCGAGGATGTCAGCGGCAGATGTGCAGACTTTTGCTCCGAGAGAAATCAGACGATTGCAGCCCATCGAGACTTCAGACCAGATAGGGCCGGGGACAGCGAGCACTTCGCGGTTTTCATCCAAAGCTTGTTTTGCTGTTATGAGGGAACCACTGTCTATGCTTGCTTCGATAACGACGGTTGCAAGTGACCAGCCTGAGATGATCCGGTTGCGCATCGGGAAATTTTGCTTGAGGGATGGAGTGCCAGGTGTGAATTCTGTCACAACGGCTCCTCCTGACGCGATAATTTCTTTTGCGAGATTGTGATGTGCGCGAGGATACAGCGAGGCGTCGTCATTTCCGGTGCCGAGTACGGCAATCGTTTTTCCTCCGGCATCGAGTGCTGCGCGATGGACAAGGCCGTCGATGCCGAGCGCCATGCCGGAAACAATCGTGAAACCGGCGGCGACGAGATCGGGGACGATTTCGTTGACGCATCTCTTGCCATAAGAAGTATTTTTGCGCGTGCCGACGATTGAAATTGCAGGAACATCTTCGAGAATACCTCGGACATAGAGTCCGGGCGGAGGACTTCCAATACGCCGGAGTGATTCCGGGAAGCGAGGATCTTCGGATGGGACGAATTCGATGTTATTCGGCAGCACTCTCTACTCCGTTCCATGAATTCATGGTCTTTGTCAAGCCTTGCGTCACCCAATCTTGAATTGCTTGATTGATCTTCTTTGTTTGCGTCTTCAATTTTTTTTTGTCGGCTGCGGAAAATTTGCCCAAGACATAATCTTCTCGCGCTGTTCGAGCTTCTGGCTTATCGACGCCGATGCGGAGGCGGGCGATGTCGCGCGTTCCTAAACTTTGTTGAATAGAAAGAATGCCGTTATGTCCGGCAGGACCGGACCCTGTGGAAAACTTGAAGGTACCGACAGGAAAATCCATTTCGTCTTGGACGATCAAAATATCTTCGTTTTTGAGCTTGAAGAAGGACTTGAATGTTTGCACGGCATTTCCCGAGAGATTCATGAAGGTCAGAGGATGCATGAAGGCAACTTTTTGGGTACCAATCATACCTTCGGAAATTTCGGCATTGTAGGCGGCTTTTTTGGAAAAGGCGGATGCTTCTACATCCTCAGCAACAGCCGAAACAGCATCCCAGCCAATATTGTGGCGGGTGCCGTCATATTCTTTACCTGGGTTTCCCAGTCCGACAATAAGTTTCATGAAAAGAAGAATAGCGCGTTGCGCGCTATTCGTTAATGCCGGCTGCGGCCATGCTTTTGGCCGCGCCGGGTTTGGTTTACCAGCCTCTTTTTGATGCGGAGTTTTCCGGCGACGGCTTCCATACCCTCGCCTTGCTTGGTCTTTTCGTCTGCAACTTTACCCATAGCCAAGTGACGTACTTTAACGACAATCGGCGTACCGGTGAATTTGAATTTTTCGCGAAGACGTTTTTCGAAGAACTTCAACCAGTTCGGGTGCAAGTTGTCTTTGTCGCCGTGTACCGTGATCAGGAATGTCGGCGGCGCATGACCGATTTGGGCGCAGTCATAAATACGCGGCGACTTAGGACCATAGCTCTGCAGCGGACGCATTTTCTGAATGGTCTGCTTTAGCAAGCGGTTGACGGCATTGTAATCGATGTGGCGATGGCGTTCTTCCTGCACCTTCATCGCAATGTCGATGAGCTTGGCAGCACGGAGATTCTCCTTGGCGCTCACGAAGACCATTGGAGCCCAAGATAAGAACGGGAACAGTTGACGAAGCAGCTCTTCGTAGCGATTTGTCGTAACGGTATTTTTTTCTTCGACAAGGTCCCATTTGTTGGCGACCAAAATCAAGCCCTTGCTGGACTCTTCCAGCATGCCGGCGAGGTGGCGGTCTTGCGATGTCGGATCAGAGGTTGCATCAAAAACGAGAAGCGCGACATCGGCACGATCAACGGCGGTGCGATTGCGTTCGATCGAAGCTTCTTCGATAGCGCCGTCGACTTTTGAGCGCTTGCGCATACCGGCGGTGTCGACGAGAACGACGTCGCGATCTTTATAAACGAGAGCCGTGTCTTGCGGTTCGCGTGTGGTGTGCGGAATAGGGGATACGATAACGCGCTCCTCGCCGAGAATGGCGTTGACGAGGGAGGACTTGCCGACATTCGGACGGCCAACCATTACGATGCGCAATGGCTCGAGCTCGGGAACGGAAACACAAGGTTTGCCGAGCTTATCGAGTTCAAGCTGGATTTCATCACACAGATCGCCGATGCCGAGGGAGGTTGTAGCGCTTACAAGATGCGGCGCGCCAAATCCGAGCGACTTCCACTGATTCATCAAGCCGTCGGAGAGATTGCGGACATTGTCGACTTTATTGGTGACAAGCCATGCATGCTTGTGATGCTGGCGGACAAAACGCGCGAGATCCATGTCTTGCGGCAAAATTCCGGTTTTGGCGTCCACAACAAAGAGGACGAGGTCGGATTCTGCAATGGCTTTTTCCGCCTGATCGCGAATACCTTCTCCGATAATATCGTTTTCCGTGTCCATGCCGCCGGTGTCAGCGAGCTGGAAAGCGACTCCGCGCCAAAAGACCGGAGCGTAGTTGCGATCGCGCGTCGTGTGAGGATCGGAGCTCACGATGGCGCGACCGCTTTCCGTGAGACGATTCCAGAGCGTGGATTTTCCGACATTCGTACGACCGACCAAGGCGACCTTCGGCAACTTTGCAGCAAGAGATTTCGCCAATTTGACCTCCGGGGTTGCGGAGGTCTGGTCAATCAATTCTTCATTGTGATTGGGAAGAGGTGACATAAGCATCGACCGAAGGCTGATAGGAGTTCTCGCCCAGAATTACCAGGAAGTCCGTATCATCATTGATGACTGCTTCGAGGCTGGCGGCTTCACCGTAGACTGCGCGGCGGACCTTTCCGTCGGGAGTATGGGTAGAGGTCACACTGGAAAGCGAGACATCGGCATTGAGCTGGCGGCGCAATTTGGCCAGTTCATCGGATTTTTTGCCATCTGTCAAGTCCACGAGGAGGGTTCGCTGATAGTTTCTGCGACCGGCATTGCCCATATTGGAAGCCTCAAAACCCGCCAGGTTAAGCGTATTGGACGTTTGAAAGGCCAAACCCGTATGTAATGTGCCGTTTTTGACTTCGACTTTAGAGAGTTTGGGGGCCATCTGATCGCGTTCCTCTTGCGTCGAGAACGGATTTTTCATGAGCGATTTGATGCGCGTCCAATCATTGCCACGAGGGAAAAGTAAGAAGGATCCGTTGACGTTCGCGGCTACAAGCTCATTGTCAGGAGCGTCCGTTAGCACGTGATTCTCGACATTGTCGCCGGAAAAGTTCTGCACGAGCGGAGCCATACGAATTGCATCCCAAGGTGTGAGGTCGGATTGAAGGTGGCTTGTTATCGCTTGATAAAGCTTGGCGAGCTTACCCGGATCGGCGAGCGTGTTGAGCGACAAAAGTTTGGCGCGAACGGCCATCAAGACTTTTTGCTGGCGAGCGGAACGGGCAAAGTCCGAACCTTCGCCGTTATTGCCATGTCGCGAGCGAACATAAATGAGAGCGGTCTCACCGTTCATGTGCTGTTGACCTTTTTTAAAGGAAACGGTTTGCCACAACTCATCCGCCGTCGGATATTGCGTATCGGTAAATCCGCGGTCGACTTCAATATCCACTCCGCCAATCGCATCGATAAGCGACGCGAAACCGCGGAAGTCGATACGGACAACGTGATCGATTGGGGTTCCAAAAAAGTCGGAGAAAATTTTAGCCGTACGAATAGCGCCTTCGCCTGGATGATCTTGTTCTTGCCAGGCATGCGTTGCATTGATCTTTTCGAATGTCCCATCGCCGCGCGGGAATGCCATATCACGCGGAATGGAGACCATGCCGACTTTATTTGTTTTTTGATCAACCGTGATCATGATGATGGTGTCCGTAAGAAGCGATCCATCATGTCCGGCGCCTCCAATGCCGAGTACGAGAATTCGCAGCAAATCCGGCTCGGTATCAATACCGGCGAGCGAATCATTCGGAATGACGGATGCGCCAAAAACCATTCGACCGACATCACTAATGACCGGCAATCGTCCGAATTCGGTGAGAACATTCGTGCCACGTTGGACGCTTTGATACGAAGCAGCTGCTCCTGCAAAAGCAACAAGTGCAACGAATAGCGTAAAAACGCCGGCTAGCGCGAAGGTTTTTCGGCGGGCGGCGGCGTCATGATCCGTGCTCAAAAAATTAACAGACATTGGGAACGGGAATACCGACGAAGATAGCATGAAATTATCCTCATCGCAAGATCTCTATGGTATAATCTTTTCATGTCTCGACGCGGCCACTTTTTGATGATTTTTTTCGTCGGATTGTTTTTGAGTTTTGGATTTGCAGCGCTGCCGATAACGACATTCGCCGCGAGCCTGGGAGATACCTGTACGGCGGACGCTGGTTGTAACTCGGGTGATTGTTCCACAGCAGGCGCATGTGTGTGTCGGGCTTCGACCGCACCTTCGGCAGCAACGACCGGTGCATCGGTTTGTGTGGCTGCGAGCACAGCAGCTGGCACAACAGATACAACCCCGGCCGGTCCTGGCGAAGCATCGACTTTGGAAACGACAGATGCCTGTTCCGGAACTTGGTTAGGCTTCTTGTGTAGCGGTATCGTGACCATATTAGGATTAATTGCCGACATGATCGGCAGATTGATTTTGCTTGTATTAACGATTTTGATTGCTTTTGCGAAATATAATGGTTTTGCGACGGCACAAGTGGTGAATACCGGTTGGCCTATTGTACGCGACGTGGTGAACATGTTTTTCATCATCGTCCTCTTGGTTTCCGCCTTTTCAACGATTATCGACTACGGAGGAGGGGAATTGCATTACTCGAAAGTCCTACCGAAATTGCTGTTGATGGCGGTTTTGATCAATTTCTCAAAAACATTGATCCAATTAGCGATCGACTTCTCGCAAGTCGTGATGCTTACGTTCGTCAATGCATTTGCTTCTGCTGCAGCGGGTAACTTTGTAAATGCCTTGGGTTTGACGCAGATGATGTCGCTTGCAACAACCGCGCCGAATGGAACGGCAACGCAGGCGAACGTCATCATGTCGTACATGTTGGCTATTTTCTTGTTGTCGATTGTATTGTCAGTGGTGGTAATCATGACGGGCTTTTTAATCTTCCGCATTGTCGGTTTGTGGATTTGTTTGATCTTGTCACCATTTGCTTTCTTCATGACGGCGGTACCAGGAAAGATCGCCAAGGGAGCTGGCGCTATTTCCGGAGAATATTGGTCGCGACTTGGATCACTT
>CAZYKJ010000018.1:0-2544 GCA_964648065.1 uncultured Gammaproteobacteria bacterium | reverse complement strand
CCGATCATGGCATTTTTCTTGTGGCTGACCTTGGCTGTCACGCAAGCTGCGAATGCCGGTGGTGGCGATGTTGGTTTGGCTCCTGCTTTGCATTTTGATGTTGAGGCTGGTTCAGCTATCAGTTTCTTATCAAGTATTGGAAACGCCAACTCCATTGCATCGTTTGTGGTTGGTATTACGTTGATGTTGATGGGATTAGACCAGGCAGTGAAAACAGCTTCGTCAATTAGCTCAACATTGGGAGGTTTTGCGCAAAAAGCGCGAGGCGCCGGTATGTCCCTTGGCCGCTTGGGTGCCTTGGCGCCGTTTTTGGCGGCGGGGTATGCAGGCCGAGCTGGTGCTCGGGCGGTTGATAGACGTTTGGATATCACACGAAGCGCGTCTACACTTGGCTTGAAGACATTAAAAGCTCTTCCCGTTCCTGACTCCGTTGCAAGTCCTGTACGAGCAGGTCTTACACGTGGACTCACAATGCGACGTGAAGAGGCACAGAAGCAGGCCGCTGAGCAGAAAGCCGTTATTGATCGAACGGCAAAATTCGGTACCGATCAAGAACAAAAATTGGTTGGAGCTACGTATAGCACGAGCGGGAGTGCTTTCCGTACGCTAGGAGCAAAGGCTGGATCAATGAAAGTTTCTGAGGTTCTCGCAACAGACAAGATTCGCGACCGTGAAGCGAGAAAGAATGAAGATAAGTACGTTAAGCAGCTTGTTGACAGCGGAGTGAGCGAGTCGGAGGCGAAGAATGGAAGTAAGGTTTTGGCAGAAAAAGATGCCTATCGCGAGCAACAGAGCTTTCTGCAGAATCAACTTAATCTTGCTCGAGGCTTGGGAGACTTGGATAAAGTTGAGGATTTGGAGAAGCAGATTCGCGTAAATCCGTATTTGGCTGCGGATGAGAAGCGCGCTTCGGAAATTGAAAAACTCGCAACAGATCCTGAGAAATATAAGGATGTTAACAAGCAAGACGCACTCAGCGGCGATCTTTTGACAGGTTTCATGTTGAAACATGGTTGGCAAACGGATGCGAACGGTGAATTGAAGATTGCTGATACAGCCGCTTATGATCGTCTGAAGGAATCTGTTCAGAAATCA
This sequence comes from uncultured Gammaproteobacteria bacterium, assembly GCA_964648065.1. GTDB lineage: Bacteria > Patescibacteriota > Patescibacteriia > 2-12-FULL-60-25 > 2-12-FULL-60-25 > CAIXDN01. The sequence goes on along the minus strand of CAZYKJ010000018.1, from coordinate 1,449 downwards.
GGTAACAAGAATTTGCTTGAAGGTTTGGATGCACATGAGATGTTCGTCATGAACTCGCCAGGTTTGAAGACGACGGAAGCGAATAATCTCCAGCATCGCAAGAACTCTGCTGATGGATTAATGCAGACCTTTGATGTCAGTCGATCGCAAGATGGTAAATGGATCGAGAACAAGTCCGGAACTCGTTTGCATACCAAGAATTATCAGGATGCTTTGGGTAAAGTCACTTCCGATCGCGATATCCGAAGCGGAGCCAGCTCCGGTCCCGCAATTACACAGCTCGATCGCGATACAAATGCCCGAGTCTTTATGGCGAATGGTGGAGCTTTCTCCGAGTTCCTGTCGAAATCGCAAGCTTCATCGACGGATACCGTCCCTGTGCAAACGGCGAGCCGTATCGTTGTTTCCGATATTTCTACAGGCTTTGATGCATTGAAGAATGACAACACACGTGCTGCAAACGACAATCTTCGAGGAGCTGGGAAAATTCTTTTGCAGATTGATCAACAAGGAGTTTCCGATTCTCAACAAATTCCTGTACTTGCTTCGATGGCGAATGGCATGCGTGATGCGAATGGTGCTGTTGACGCATCGATTATCAGAAAGATCGATCAACTTATTCCCGAGATTCGAGACTCTGTCGTCAAGGCCGCGGAAGTTACCAAGAAGCGAGCAGATGATATTTTGCGCAATGGGGTAAAGAATGCTCAGGAACAGGCGGTGGTAGATCTTGCTGATGCCATTTCTAAAGAGATTGCAAATAATAAAAAGAATGTTAACTCAAGGATTCTCAATGCGTATCGACCGGGCCGCAATCAGAACTCGAATCCTTAATCTATGAACCGCGATGAGTGGCTGAAGGGGTTTAATGAGTCTCCTGACGCTGTTCAGGAGTACTTATTGAGCGGTATTTCAGGGACAAATGAAGATGCGGCGCAGACAAAGCTTGCTTACGATAACGATGCTTGGGATCGCGTGATGGATGTAGTGTGGGACGTATTGTTTAATAAACTTGGTCGTCAGGATTTTTCTGCGCGTTGCAAGGCTTTGGCCGGAAGCCGCAAACCGGAAGATGTCGAGAAAGCACTTTTGCGCTGGATTATCTTACCTTTAGGCGACATGGTGACTTGGGATGTGGAAACGCGTCTGCAAGAGCTTGGCGTGCCTCTGGAAGAGATTCAAAGCGTGAATCGCGTCTCACTACGTCCTGTTTCTTACGGTGCTGCCATCCGACGTATCGCTGCTTTATCGAAAATCAGTTTGTTGAATGAAGATATCGTCAAAAAATTACGCGATGTTTTGATTTCGTATTTGAATGGCGTACGCAGCAGCGATCAAGTCATTGAATTCCTTGTACGCTCGCAGGCGGAAGGGGGATTAGGGTTTGCTCCTCAGCAGGCGAAGGCTTTTCAGGAACAGATGGCGACCTTTCTCGCGACGACAAAGGTA
>CAZYKJ010000017.1:7543-10270 GCA_964648065.1 uncultured Gammaproteobacteria bacterium | reverse complement strand
GTCGACGAAGCGACGGCCGAGAGCGAGAGCGCGGCCCCCCACTGAGCGAGTAGCAGCGCCTCTGCTACACACTGAAACGCCCCCTGTTCCAACTCTGGAACGGGGGGCGCTTTCGTTTCCGGAATCCCAACCAACACGTCTTGCCGAGTCTCGTTTCTTCGTATAGGTTCAAATGAATCGTCCTTCATAACCTGCGGATCAGCGTACGCCGCGATTCCTTGTGATGCGTCTACCCGAATTTGCGGCACAGCTGTGTCCGAATACGGACTCTCCTGACGCGTCGCTCGGCATCATCTGGGCGTGGCGCCGCTCTGCAGGTTAGGTAGGAGGATTTCCATCCGATGGTGGAATAACCGGTGCACGATCATAGGTCACGCGTCGTATGACCTGGGTCTCGGCGCCATGACGTCGGCGCGAGATGATACGAATGAGTGTTGTTCCACGCGGAACATTCATCGCGTAAGAAAATGAGCCGTCGGGACGTACTGTTGCCTCTGCGCCATTTACGTCGACGATAGAACCGGGAAGCGTATGACCTTCGACAACAAGCGAGGGATCGTTGATGCGCAGGCCATCGCTCGGCGAAGTAATATCGAGATCGGGAGCGATCGACATGGCGCGTGCTTGGACATACACGTAACTACCAAGCAGGAATACAAAACAAAGAAAACCAATCGCGGCGACGATGCGCGGAGTCACAACGAATGCAGAAGCGCTTGGTCGGACGGGACGCGGGAGAAAGTCTGCAGGATTACGCTCGATCTCGCGCAAGCGCAGGCCATCACGGAATTTGTGGAGATAGTACGACTCGTTCACGCCAAAACTGGAGACGTAACTTTTTAACAAACGTTCGGCGTAGACAGGATCGGGTAAACCATCCCAACGCTCTTCCTCGAGTGCACGCAAAAATGAGGGCGTGAGCTTGGCGAGTTTGGCAGCTTGCTCCAAAGAAAGCCCGGCGCGCTCGCGTAATTCGATCAAATCCGGACCAAGGCGGCCGGTTCCGTTCACGCGCTTGAGAACGAAAGCCATAACGAGATCGTAAATGGCAAGCCGCAAGTCGTAAAGCATCAAAAAAACCGGCCGATTACTCGGCCGGTTCTTCCTCGTCTGATTCTTCGTCTTCATCGACTTCTTCATCTACGTCTTCGGCTAATTGCGGCGGTGCTTCATCCTTCAGGAAATCGGCTTTGAGAATTTCGCGCGGCTTGGCGCCATCACCCGGTCCGATGAAACCCTCCTGCTCAAGCAAGTCGAGCAAACGGGCGGCGCGGGCGTAGCCAACTTTGAGACGGCGTTGGAGCAGCGAGGCGGATGCTTTTCCGGCTCGGAGAATTTCTTCTTTAGCGGCCGGAATCAATTCGTCGGAGTCTTCGCTCGGCAATCCATCGTCACCAAACATCGTAGGACCTGCTGAAGGACGATTTGTGACAGAGTGATCGTAGTCGGCAGGTTCGTATTTGGATTTGACGAATTCGACCACGCGAGCGATTTCGGTTTCCGAGACGAATGCGCCTTGCAGACGCTTCGGAACCGAGAGTTCGGCCGTCGAGTAGAGCATGTCTCCGCGACCGAGCAGTTTTTCGGCACCTTGTTGATCGAGAATGGTACGCGAGTCCGTGGCGGATGCGACAGCGAAGGCAATGCGTCCCGGGATGTTGGCCTTGATCAAACCGGTAATGACGTCGACGGAAGGACGCTGGGTTGCAAGCACCAAGTGGATGCCGACAGCGCGCGACATTTGGGCCAGACGGACGATCGGACCTTCCACATCGGAGGCGGAAGTCGCCATCAAGTCGGCGAGCTCGTCGATCAAAATAACGAGATATGGGATGCGTTCCTGAACTTTGGCATTGTAGCTCAACAGATCGCGGACGCCGTGCTTGGCAAGGAGGTCATAGCGGCGATCCATTTCACGCAATGCCCATTTAAGCGAGTTCACGGTTTCCGGAACCTTGGTAATGACGGGGGTCAGCAAATGCGGAATACCGTTATAGATCTGCAATTCCACACGCTTCGGATCAACCATGATGAATTTTACGTCGTCCGGGCCGAGTGCATACAGGTACGACATGATGATGATATTCAACATGACGGACTTACCCGAACCCGTGGCACCGGCGACAAGCAAGTGCGGCATGCGAGCCAAGTCGCCGACCCATGGTTTGCCCGCCACATCTTTACCCAGCACAAAAGACAGCATGGTCTTGCGATCGCGGAATTCTTTGGACTCGAGCATTTCACGCAAGCCAACGGTGGCGACGCTTTGGTTTGGTACTTCAATACCGACAAGGGATTTGCCCGGAATCGGTGCCTCGATACGAATCGGATGGGCCGCAAGAGCTAGCGCCAAGTCGTTATGAAGACCGGTGATGCGCGCGAGCTTAATCCCATCTGAAGGCTTGAGAGCGAACTGTGTAACTGGCGGGCCGACGGCTACCTCGGACATTTCTACCGGGATACCAAACGTTTCAAGCGTACGACGGATCACTTCGCGATTGTGAACGATATCGCCGGAAGTCGGCTTCATGTCACGCTTCTCAAGCAATTCGAATGGAATCTCGATACGAGATTGACGCTTCTTTTTTGCGACTTTCGGAACGGGCGGTTCGTCCGTCTCTCCGGACTCGCTCTCCTCGTCGGTATCCTCCTCTTCCTCCTCAGTCTCTTCTCCTGATTCTCCATCTGCTTCTTCCTCCACCTCCTCTTCCGAACTCATCATGACGC
>CAZYKJ010000017.1:0-7533 GCA_964648065.1 uncultured Gammaproteobacteria bacterium | reverse complement strand
TGGACCGCGACGCCGTGATCGGCACCCTGAAGCGCTGCGGAGTCACGCGCGCGAGAATCGCTCCACTTATGGAGTGGGGACATTATCGTGCGGAAGACGGTCATCGCGCCTTTCAAAATGACATCAAAGAAAAACAAAATTTGTTTGAGCGAGGCATTGAAGGTAAGGAGCAATGCAATGATCAGTAGTGCCAAAAGCACTGCGACTCCGCCCGCGAGACCCATCATCGTAAGGAGTGGTATCGCAATAATTTCTCCCAGCTTGCCGCCGCTCGCCATCAGAGCCGCATCGGCAACAGGTTTTGCATCTGGAAACGTTATGGCATGCACTAACGGGTTCAGGGTTGCGAAAAACAACAAGAAGCCAAGCGCATTCGAGAATTTAATTGGTAGTCGCTCTGGGGCAAGAATATGGTAGGCCCAAGCCATCAGCAGGAAGGGCACGACTAATTTGTCCCATCCGAAGACGTAGGACATGCCGTCGTTGAGCGCGTGGCCGAAAGCACCGGCCAAGTCGAACATTGCGAGCAGGAGGAAGAAGGACAGGAAAAACAGGACAACAACGGCAACACCTTTGCCGGTTTCGGAATCGAGCGCTAAATCCAGCGCCGGTTTTTTTCGCCTCGCCATGACTGCAACAGTTTATCAGGTTTTTGGACAAGCTTCCTCTCCCCTACTCTGTGGGCGGAACTTCGACCTCCTCGTCCTCATTGTTTCCCTTGGAAATCGGCAGGCCGTCTGCTTCAGCCGTTTGCCATGCTGCAATACATTTTCCGCGCAGTTCTTTCAGTAAAGCCGGACGCTCTTTGAGAGCGAGTTTGGCGTTTTCGCGGCCGACTCCAAGCTTTTCGGCTCCATAGGTATAGGAGTTGCCGGACTTGCTGATGACGCCGAGCTCGGTGCCGGTATCGAGAAGATCGCCCGGAATCGAGATACCCTCGTTGTACATGATGTCGAATTCGCAGGTGCGGAACGGGGCTGCGACTTTGTTCTTGGCGATTTTGACCTTCACGCGGTTACCCAAAATCTTTTCGCCCATTTTAATATTGGCGGAGCGGCGAACTTCGATACGCATGGACGAGTAGAATTTGAGAGCCATGCCGCCGGTTGTGGTTTCCGGATTGCCGAAGACGACGCCGATCTTGAGACGGAGCTGGTTGATAAAGATGACCGTCGTCTTTGAGCGCGAGACGATACTAGTGAGCTTGCGGAGTGCCTGAGACATGAGACGGGCTTGCAAACCCATGTGCGAGTCGCCCATTTCGCCTTCGATTTCCGCCTTCGGGGTAAGCGCGGCTACGGAGTCGACGACAACGACGTCGACCGCGTTCGATCGGACAAGCGTTTCGAGAATGTCGAGCGCTTGTTCACCGGTGTCTGGCTGGGAAATGAGAAGTTCGTCGACGTTGACGCCGATTTTACGAGCGTAATCCGGATCAAGGGCGTGTTCAGCGTCGATGAAGGCGGCAATGCCTCCCATTTTCTGCGCTTCGGCGATAATGTGCTGGGCAAGTGTGGTTTTACCGGAGGCTTCTGGTCCGTAAATTTCAATAATGCGGCCGCGCGGGACACCAAAGACGCCGAGAGCGAGGTCGAGGGAGAGACAACCGGTTGGAATAGCTTCGACTTCCATTTTGCGCGCTTCCCCAAGTCGCATAATGGAACCGTCGCCGAATTTTTCTTTGATTTGATCGAGAGCGCCTTGGACGGCGGTGCGTCGGCCTTGAGCTTCATCGCTGATTTTCTTTGCCATATTGTTGGTTGGGTTTTGTATGGTGTTCTGTTTATGTTCGATACGATACGGGATGGGTATTTGATCGTAAAGTGTATATGTCAAGAGTATTAGGAAACCCCGACCCGCTTGCGGATCGGGGCTCATGTCAGTAGTGGGGGCCCGGGCATGCGGCGAGACCGCATTGCACCGGAATGAGAGGGCGGATGAGGCCGCCGCCTGGGTCGTAGCAGACGGTGACGTCGATGGGGCGGCCGTCGAGGGTGACGGTTACGCCAGCGGCGGATGATTGACGGCCTTCGAAGGAGGACCAATCTCGGACTCCGTCCCAGTCGCGGCAGTAAGCCGTGAATGCGGCCCAGCCGAGCCAGTCGTCACGGATGGTGACATCGAGCGGTGAGCCTGGTGACGAGTCGTATTCCTCGAAGGCGCCGTGGGCGCCCCAGAGGACGAGGGTCCAGCCAGCGGAACAGGATCCGAGACTGCTGCTCGGTTGGAGATGGAGTGTCGACCCGGCAAAAGTACCGGAACATTCCACGGGATTGGGCGGCGTACAGCCTTCGTCGATGTTGCCGTCGCAGTCATTGTCGAGCGTGTCGTCACAGACTTCATCAAAGGTGTGACAGGACGTGCTCCATGAACAGGACGGCGCTTCGCAGACGCGGAAGCCATTGGCGCCGCAAGTCGTGACGCAGATCTCCCCTTCTCGTCCGAGCGGACAGAGGAAGTCTTCGTCGATGTGACTGTCGAGATCGTTGTCGATGCCGTCGCAGATTTCTGCGACGGCGGGATGAACGATGCCGCCTGTGTCTGCGACTTGGGGACGAGCGTCGACTGAAGTGAACGGAAGTCCACCATCGACTGCATGTCTCCTCACGAAGTCGGGCGTACCTTTGGCACAACCGGCCAGGGCGGGCCAGAACAAGATCGAGCAACTCGAGACCAGAATGAAAACGAGAATCCTGCGCATGGGAACCTCCGACCGCGTCCATTACTCATTGCGGACGCGGCCAGGGGTTACCTGGCGGGACACTTCGGACAGGAGGCGCGTGGTCGTCACGCCAGTGAATTGTTCTGCGCGGCATGGCTACCTATGAGTCGGTGCCTTTGTTGCCCGCATTGCTCTCCACTCCAAGTCCGTTCTTACGTATCTGTTCAACCTTTCGCCTTAGGCATGATCTAGTACCGCAAGCATGGGACGGTCCAAATCATGGCGTGACATCGAGCCGGTAATAACTATCTCGAAGCGCGCCCTCCTTCCAAACGATACGTGTCGAACTCACTCACATTTGAGTTTGTCCATTGGTCTTGCGACCTGTTTACAAGGTATGAATTCGCTGATGTCTGGTCAAAAAAGTTGTTTGTTGCGAATGACAAAACAAAAATGATTTTCGAAGATCGGGGCGAAGATTGAAAATTTTTTACTACAGACAACTGTCGAGTGCGACCAACGTAGCTATTGAGCTGACAAAACATGATCGTCTGCTGTGGATGAATCTGTTTCGGGCTTGTCCACAGAAATGTACTCCCAAGCGAAGGCGATCATTATATATGTCGCGATCATGAAGCCGGATGAGGTGCCGAGTTTGCTCCAAGAACCGAAGCCGAGGGATTGGGTTGCGTTTGCGATCCAAAGAAGTGCGGAGAGAAAGCCTTGGGCCGGGAGCGCGACAATGGGATTCGGAATCAGAACGGCGATCAAGCCTGTCGCCATCGTCCATGAGATGAGCGGAAGAGCGAGGAGGTTGGTGAAGAGGCCGAAAATTGTGGCTTGACCGAAAGCCCAGGCACCGTAGGGCGTTGTCATTAATGTCGCGGCGAGTGTCGAGGTCACGGTTTCGCGAATGCCTTTCCATGGAATGCGTTTTTCGAGCTTGTCATTCAACCACACTCCCCAAGTCATGAGGCCCCCGGTGGCAAGGAAAGACAAAGCGAAAGAGGGATCGAAAGCGAGAGACCAGGGTTTCCAAAAGGTGAAGGCGGTGGCGGAGACCAGAAGGATGCGGGAACTCGAAGGGAGGCGGCCGACGACAGGGGCGAAGGCAATCAGCCATCCCATGATTGCGGCGCGGACAACAGGAGCTTGAGGTGCCACGAACCAAACGAAGGCGGCGAGGAGAATTGTGAGCGCGATGAAGGCTTGTTTGCGTGAGAGCCCGAAGAGGCGGAAGAAATACATGGCGGCGAGCACGACGAGCATCACGTTGGAACCGGAGACAGCGATGATGTGAGTGAGGCCGGCGGTTTTGAATGCTGTTTTTGCGTCCTTCGACAAACCGCGCTCGCCGTAGAGAATGCCGGAGAGAAGCGCGCCTTGATCGCCAGGGAAAAGCTTTTGAATACGCTCGCTAATCGCTTCGCGCCATGGATTGGAGGCGGTGTATTCGTAGGCGAAGGCTTTAGGATCGAGGAAGTGGAGATTCGATGACGGAAGACGGACGGCTTCGAAGCGCCAGAGGCCGACGAGGAGGCAGAAGAGACAGATTTGTATCGCTTTTACGAATTGCGAACGATGGAAAAGCAAAATCAAAACCGTGACGCTGAATGCGAGCGACAAAACAGTGGTATCAATATGCGCATAGGGCCAAGGACTATGCACGAGAACACCTAACAAAAAAGCCCCGCAGGCCCAACCGGAAAGTTTCCAGAGTGGGATGCGTGACATATTTCTATTTTATCGATTAAGCGCCAATGCGGAAATAGCAAACGTCGCCGTCTTGCATGATGTAGTCCTTGCCCTCGATGCGCGTCTTTCCTTTTTCGCGGCAGGCGGCTTCGGAGCCGCAGTCGACGTAGTCTTGGTAGGGCGTGATTTCAGCGCGGATGAAGTTTTTTTCGAAGTCGGTGTGGATGACGCCGGCGGCTTGTGGGGCGGTGGAACCTTTTGGAGTTGTCCAAGCGCGCGTCTCGACTTCGCCGGTGGTTAAAAACGTGATCAGGCCGAGGACGTCGTAGGCTTCTTGGATGAGTTTGTTCAAACCGCTTTGGGTTTGTCCGGCCATTTCCAAATATTCCGCCTTTTCTTCCGGCGACATGGTGGCGAGGTCGGCTTCCATCTTCACACAAACCGGAACGATGCGGCCTTTCAAGCCGGTGACGCGATCTTTCCACGAATTGTCGGCGAGCTGGGCTTCGCTTACGTTTACGACGTAGAGCATCGGCTTCATTGTGAGGGATTGCACTTGGCGGAGAGCGTGGCGCTCGTCATCGGTCCACTCGACATCGCGAAGCATCACTCCTTTATTGAGTGCGTCGATGGCTTTGGTGATTGCGGCGAGCTCGGCTTCCAAATCTTTTGTCTTTCCACTTTTCATTTGCTTCTCGATGGTGCCGGCGCGCTTGGTGAGAACATCGAGATCTGCGAGAGCAAGTTCTGTGTTGATGGTTTCGGCGTCGCGGAGAGGGTTGATGGAACCGTCGACGTGGAGAATGTTGGAGTCGTCGAAAGCGCGGACGACTTGAGCGATCGCATCTGTCTCGCGGATATTGGCGAGAAATTTGTTGCCGAGACCTTGGCCTTCGGATGCGCCTTTGACGAGACCGGCGATGTCGACGAATTCAATGACGGTCGGAATGAGTTTTTTGCTGCCGCTCATCTTGGACAAAACCGCGAGACGCGCATCCGGAACCTCAACAACGCCGACATTCGGGTCGATGGTGCAGAAGGGGTAGTTGGCGCAATCAACTTGTTTGTTGGTGATCGCCGAAAAGAGCGTGGACTTGCCCACGTTCGGAAGACCGACAATGCCGATTTGGAGTGCCATAATTGAGCGGAGAATAATGGAGAAAGAGAGAACTGGCAAGAGTTGACTCGCTGAGGAACCGGCGTACACTCAACGAGTTCAGAATGGAGATTGTCATGCGTGAACCTATCATCGTTCTGTCCGTGGCGTTCGCTCTGGGAGCGCATCATGTCTACACGCGTGTGAAGCGCGCTCTGAAGAAGCTCGGCATCGCCTAGCCAGGATTGACAAAACGTCAGTTTTGGTGTTATCTGGCGGGGCACAGCTGTACCGGAAGGTGCACATGTCGGAGAAGAAAAAAGACGTGAATAACCAAGATACCTGGGGCGACCTGGGTCAGAATCCCAAACCCCCAGCTGTTCCTTCCAAGCGCGAACGCCAGTCCACGGCGTCATTTCCACTCGAACGACCTTCGACCAAGATGGTTGCGATCGGCGGTCCTCCTCCGGTGCCGACTTCGAAGCCGGTACCGAGATCCAGGACAACCACACTGATGGGCGTCACGCATGCGCCACCTGTGCCGGCGCCCTCGCGTGTCAGCCGCTCCTTCAAGCGACCGTCGGATTCGACTCCTCCTTCGCAGCCGCTCATGGATGTCTCGGATCTCTTTCCGGTTACGGTCGCTCCTGCCATCGAACAGCCGAAGCCTGTCGTGGTACTCACGCGGCGGCAGAAGCTCGTCGCCTGGCTCAACCGTTCGCGCCTCACGCGCTGGATCGCCCGCCTGCTCGGCGGATGACCCCACTCAATAACGCCGATCACTCCTCGTGGTCGGCGTTTGCAATTAGAGGAGTTGGTCCGTTGACAAAATGGATTAACAAGGTACGGTGTTCCTGTTCCTTTTGCATGGAGGCTTCCATGACGAATGAAGTTCAGCTACTCAAGCAAGCAACTTATTCGCAAGGCCGGCTCTGGTTCCGGTCGTCGGAAGACGAGCAACTTTACGGGCTAGCGCTCAAACATGCGCGAGTGATCGTAAAAAGCATCAAGTCCATGCTGCGTCTCGCCAAGAACAAGTCGACCGCCTATGACTTTGGCTCGGCAGTCGTCGTGTCCGACCATCAGGCACATGTGAAGCTCTTGCTCGGTCAGCCGGGTCAAGATGCAAAAATGGTGGCCATTTCAGCCGAGTGGCTTGGCGAGATGAAGCCGCTTATCGAGCGCGCTCTCTACATCCTCGATCATCGTCCGCATACGGATGATTTCACGTTGGTAACGGACGGACCCGGCGACGTCTCGGAAGTGACGGTGGACGCCAAGTCCGTGCCACAAAACTGACTCATAGCCCCCGCATACCACGGGGGCTTGTCATATCTCTCGAATTCGCGTAGGTTCGAGGCCTATCTTTATGTATAAAGTCACTCCATTGCCGAAATCCGAGGTCAAGATTGAGTTTGAAATTGCTTGGGAAGATGCTAAGCCGTATTTGGAAGAGGCGGCGAAAGAAATCTCCAAAGCCAAGCCGTTGCCAGGATTCCGTCCGGGACACGCGACTTATGAGGACATGAAGCGCTCGATGGGCGAGATGAAACTTCTTGAGGCCGCGATTGAGCCGATTGTGCGCGCCAACTATGTGAAGGCTGTTTTAGGCGAACCACTTGAGACGGTTGGATCGCCGGAAGTGAATGTTGATCAGCTCGTGCCGGGACAGGCGATCAAGTTCTCGACCATCACGCCGATTTCGCCGAAGGTGATCAAACTTCCGAAGACGACGGACTGTCAGGTGGAAAAGAAAGACAAGCCGGTGACGGAGGCACAGGTCGAGGAAGCGATTGATGAAATGCGCCGCATGCGCCGCGTTGAGACGCCGGTTGACCGTCCTGCGACCATGGAGGATTTGGTGATTGTCGACATGGAAATGTCGCGTGAGAAGGTTTCCTTGGAGGGCGGTACGGGACGTGATTATCGCGTGTACTTGAATGAGTCACATTATATTCCGGGACTGACGCAGAAGCTGGAGGGAATTAAGGCGGGTGAAGAACGAACCTTTACGCTCCCCTTCCCGACGGAGCATTTCCAGAAAAAGTAGGCCGGAAAAGAAATTGATTTCAAGGTGAAT
>CAZYKJ010000016.1:5448-11198 GCA_964648065.1 uncultured Gammaproteobacteria bacterium | reverse complement strand
GAAGGCGCCATGCTTGCAGCCCTCGCCCTCCGCATCAACGGACAAACTCCCCTCATCCTTGATCTCGAGAGTAGCCGACACGATCTCGATCATGTCGTCGCACTCTTTAAACAACACGGCTGTTGGGGTGCCATCTCCAAAACAAATCACGCCGTTCTGCGTTATCGCGAACCTGTGTACAGAACCCTACGCGAACTCGTCCTCTCCTATTTCCACGAATACTTCGACAATCAAGGACGCAAAACATTGCGTTACTATTCTCCACCCATCAATCTCGCGCGCTTCGACAAGCAAAATTGGATGACGAATGAACAAAATACCTGGTTTGTCGTCGATCATCTCCTCGACATTCCGCATCACATCCTGCTCGATAAATCCCAAATCGCCACCCTCCGCAAAGCCGATCCCGTCGAAATAAAGGCCGGCGAAGTTGTCGAATGGAAAAAAACGATAAAGCGACGTTAAACCCTTGCCCAAATAGGTAAATCCTGCTAGCTTCGAGCTGCGCCTTGGAGAACACATGCGTATACGAGCCATGCTCGCTCTCGTCTGCTCGTTTCTGCTCTTCGCCGGCGTTGTTGCGTGCATCCTCTTGCCGCAAATCTGGCTGTCGATTCTACGCATTCGCCGCAGCTCTTCCGATGCGAGCCTCGTCGAGAAGACCGTTTCCTGGCACAACAACTATTGGGGCAGCCGCGTCTTCCGCTGGGTTTGCTCGATCATGCGCATCAAGGTCGAATGGCAAAACCTTGAAGCGATGAACAATGGCCCCGCCATCATCATCGCCAATCACGTGACACCGCTCGACTTCTTGGCCGTCTACGCCATCGCGAATGGACACGATCTCCGCTGGATCATCAAGCGCGAAATCATGAACTGGCCGGCAATGGGCCGCATCGCCAAATGGGCCGGCGTGATTCCGGTCGCGCGCAATCGCGATCCGCATGACCTGGAACTAGTCACCGATGGTGCGCGCAGAGCCGGACAAGCCGGCGCCTTCATCATGAATTTTGTGGAGAGCCATCGCTTCACAGGAGCCAAACCAGGATCCGGACTGCGCAATCTCCTCCCGCCCAAGCACGGCGGCTTCGACCGCCTCATCGATGAACTCCCCGACTACGGCGTCGTCGACATCACCTTCGCCTATCGCCCGCGTCCTCCCGCAGGCAAAGGCCGCACCGTCACGGACGGCGCCGCGCTCTACGGACGCACCATACTCATCCGTCTCGACTCCTATTCGCCGCTCGAAGTCCGCCGTCCCGGCTGGCTCACACAGCGCTGGCAGCAAAAAGATTTGCTGCTCGACATCCTCTAACGCAGAGACCTCCGAACACGCGATGTTCGGAGGTCTTTCTACGTTCTTTTTTTCATGCCCGCTCCTTACGGAGTTACCGGCTTTGATCCGAAACGATGTTCGAACTTAGGCATTTCCGGCAAACCCGCCTTCTCGATCAGCGCTTTCGCCTCATCGAGTTTTCCTGCCTTGCGAAGCTCCATTGCCTGCTTCAGCGTCGCTTTTTGTTCATCCGTTAATTGTGGACGATTTTCTACGCCGCGCTTCATCATGCCGCGTCCGAATGGATGAACCGGCAATCCGGCCTTCTCCAGAATCGCATCCGCTTGCTTGCGCAGGTCTTGCGCTTGCTGGACAGCAGTCTTCTGGGCGTCCGTGAGTGTCAGTTTCTCCATATTCGGCATGGTCGGCGATGCAGCATGCACCGCACCGGCAATCAGGAGAGCAGCGGCCGGAAGTAATACGGCCGAAGTATAGTAGAGTCGTTTATTCATGAAGGATTTGAATAAAGAATTAGCGGCAAGCCCCGCGCTGCAGCGCCATGAGGACAGGGTAAGGAATCAAACCCTTACATTCACTACTACGAGCCTCGTCAATGATTCTTTCAGAGTCGCTGCATGCTTGATCCGCTTCCGTAAACGGTCCGCGATGTTCCCACGGAAACACATAACAAGGTCGGAAAAACGGCTGATCGTTAGATAGTTGCGGACCGGAGAAAATACCCACGACGCGTACCGTCGGATAACGCACCAAGACTTCCCGACTGACATCGCCCAAATCTACGCCGGACATCACGAAGACATTTCCATCAAAGGCGCGAATCTTAAATGTCGAGAAATCCTTGCCCACTTCCAACACTTCTCCGCCAAGTAATCCCTGATCCGGATGCGACCATTGCTGACGCTGTCGCATCATTGCCGGACGATATTGCGGGATATGTTGACCTAGATCTTCCTCCACAAAACGTCCAACGCCGACAAAATAAAGCAATCCGCCGCCCAAAAGCATGATCAGTAAACTGAATCCGAGCACAATGCGGAGCGGCGTTCGATAACCGACTTTGGTATGGCGGAAAATTTCATACGCAAGGAGCAAGGCACCGAATGTCATCGCAATCCACAAAACGGGCGCAACTTGGAACGCAAAGCTAAACAAACTTTCATGTGTAAGCTCGCGATACTCCCAGCCCGCATTCGCAAAAGCAAAGATCAAAGCGGCGGTAAGACAAGCGCCCAGAATAATCGAAACAATCCAGAAAACCCAGAACGAAACATTGCGCATGACATATTGCCAGCGAGGGCGTGGTGCAATTCCCTGCTCGGCAATCTGATCCAGGACCTTGTGGGCAAGGCCTTCGGACTGCTTGGATGCGTGTTCAAGATGGTTCATACGTTTTGGTCGAGATAGGCGAGTGACTCGCGTAATTTCTTCTTCGCCCGATTCAAGAGTGTGGCAACCGTTCCCATTGGTATGCGTAAAATATCGGAGATATCGGCATACTCGCGGTCTTCAAAATAGCGTAAAACGAGCACTTCGCGATATTTCGCCTCCAATCCCGACATCGCCTGCGCAAGCTGTCGAGCATTCATTCCCAGTTCTGCCTCGGATGAGGTATCCAGATGGCTAGGCAACACCTCAAACGCCGCATCCGCGTCATCAATTTTATGCCCTTCCGGACGCACCGAAGTCGATCGAAAGAAACTCATCACCTCGTTATGGGCGATACGATAGATCCATGACGAAAATTTCAAGCTTTGATCGAATTCATTTAAGTTGCGATACGTCTTCAAAAACACATTTTGCAAAATGTCTTCTCCATCCTCGCGCCGCGAAACGCCCAGACGTCGGATATATCGCGATAATCGATCCTGATAACGCTCAAGCAATACAGCAAAGGCATCCCTGCGTATGCAGGACTCCGCAACCAGCTCTTCATCGCTTAAGGTGGACCAGGGACGATTCATGCCAGGCTAATGATTACTACGCATCAAAGCGCGTTTTCATTTGACCTGTCTAGAGCTGTTATCAGTTTATTCGCTTAACAAAGAGAAAAATACTAGAAAGAAAGCGTGAGCTTGTAACGTAATAAGGGCATGAAAATAACGAAAAAGCACTGGGCCGGTTTGGCATCTGCACTGGTAGTTGCCGGCGTAGCCGTGGAAACCCTGCTGCCAAAGGCTGTCGTCGCTACTCGCTATGTAATAGGACAGGTCACAAAAGGGACCCTGGTTGTTTCGATTTCCGGTACCGGGCAAGTCTCCGGCGTAAACCAGCTCGATATCACGCCAACCGTTTCGGGCGAAGTCACGAAAGTTTTGGTAAAAGCCGGCGACAAAGTCACGGCCGGCACTCCCCTGTTTGCGATTGATCAACGCGAAGCCTTGAAAACGGTACGAGACGCCCGTCAATCCGTACACGACGCCCAGATCTCTTTACAATCCGCGAAACTGACCTATCAAAAATCTATTGCTCCACCGACGGAAATCGAAATCATCAAAGCACAAAACGCCGTAAGTCAAGCAGAGGCAGATGTACATACTCAAGAGGATACAGCATCCGTTTCTGAAGATGGGGTGACGCCGAGCATCGAACGCATCGCCTATGACTCGGCAGCAACGGAACTCAAAACCTATTCCGAAAACCTGAAGCAATCCCTCTACGACGCCGATACGATCCTCGGAGTCGACAATGTTGGCGCGAATGATTCGTTTGAGAATCTGCTTTCCGTACTTGATTCATCACGTCTGCAGCAGGCAAAAGCATCCTATGCGTCAGCCAAAAACCGCATCAATGCACTGAAGACAATAACGGATACGCTCGCACCAAGCGGAGACAATATCTCAAAGATCGATTCGGCGATGGAGATGGCGGACGCGGCATTACGTGAAGCCGAGCCGCTACTCCAGCAAACCTATGAAGCATTGCTCGCGACACTGACATCGAGCTCTTTCACGCAGAGCCAACTCGATTCCTTACGTTCCAAAATCCAATCCGACCATTCGGAAGTCGCATCAAAACTCTCAAGCATGAATAGCTTGCGAAACAGCATCACTCAATCCGTGACATCCTCAAAAAATGCTGAACGCAATCTGATCGCCGCGAAGCAACGCCTGGAAGAAGCGAAACAATCTTTGGCTGATCTTCAGAAAGGTCCGGAGCAAATCGATGTCTCCATTCAACAAAATAGCATCGCTCAACGTGCCTCGAGTTTACAAAACGCATTAAATCATCTCGCGGATGCCCAAAAAGCCTTGGGAGACTACACCGTCAAAGCGCCGTTCGACGGCGTTGTCGCCAATGTAACGGCTAAAGTCTCTAGCCAAGCCTCGGCGTCGACCAAACTTGCAACACTTCTCACCGACGCAAAAATGGTGACGGTCTCACTCAACGAAGTTGATATTGCAAAAGTTGCTGTCGGCCAAAAAGCCACTATCACCTTTGATGCGGTTCCGGATTTGAGGATCGTTGGACAAGTCACACAGGTCGACGCCATTGGTACCGTCTCGCAAGGGGTTGTCACCTACAATGTTCAAGTCACATTCCAAACCAACGATGATCGCATCAAGCCCGGCACGAGCTCTTCCGTTTCCATCGCGACCGATGTGCGTACGGACGTATTGATGGCGCCAAATAGCGCGATAAAAAAATCGCTCAATGGTGCAACAACTCAAGTGCTGCCTACAGCGACGCAAAACGACATCGGAAATACGCAAGGCATTACCGGCACGCCGGAATCCGTGGAAGTAGAAATCGGCAAATCAAACGATCAAAGCACAGAAATTACTTCAGGCATGAAAGAAGGCGATCTGATTATTATCCGCACCATCACCCCGACAACAGCCGCAACAAAAACAAATACGAGCATCATCCCGGGCGCAGGAGGCGGAAACTTTGGCGGTGGCAATGCGACATTCCGTGCGCGAACCAACTAAGTATGATCGCCATTGAAAACGTCACTCGGGACTACGTGAACGGAAAAGAAACGACACGCGTCCTAAAAGGCGTTGACTTTAAGATTGAAAAAGGCGAATTCGTCGCCATCATGGGTCCGTCGGGTTCGGGAAAATCGACGCTCATGCATATCATCGGCGCTCTCGATAAACCGACAAGCGGCAATTACATTCTCGACGGCAAAAATGTTTCCGCATTGCCGGAACATGAATTGGCCCGCATACGCAAAACCAAAATCGGTTTCGTCTTTCAGGCTTTTCATCTTCTCCCGCGCGCAACCGTTCTGCGTAATGTCGCACTCCCCCTCGTCTACGCCGGTGTTGATCGTGAAGAGCGTGAGCGTCGCGCGACACAAGCATTACTGAATGCAGGCTTGGAGAAGGACCGTCATCAACATTTGACCAATCAACTTTCCGGCGGACAAATGCAGCGTGTCGCCATTGCCCGTGCACTCGTGAATGATCCGGCGATTATTCTTGCGGACGAACCGACGGGAAATTTGGAT
>CAZYKJ010000016.1:5193-5438 GCA_964648065.1 uncultured Gammaproteobacteria bacterium | reverse complement strand
CGGCGCTCTCGTTCTCGGCACCTTCCAGCGTCTACATGATGAAGGACGCACCGTGATTTTGATTACACATGAACCGTATGTCGCCGAACATGCCGAGCGCGTCATCGTGATACGCGACGGAACGATCGTCGAAGACAAAAAGAATAGCAAACGTCTTCGCCAATCGGATATATGAAAACAGCCGACCTGATGGAAGAAATCTGGTTGGGCGTGTCTTCCAATAAGACACGTTCCGGTTTAACCAT
>CAZYKJ010000016.1:4480-5183 GCA_964648065.1 uncultured Gammaproteobacteria bacterium | reverse complement strand
TTATTGCGATGTTGGCTATCGGCCAGGGTTCCAAAGCGCAAATCGAAGCAAATATTCAAACACTTGGATCGAACCTGCTCCTCGTTCAGCCCGGTGCCCAGCGCGGCGCAGGCGTCACGGTAAGCGCAGGCCGCGGTTCCGCACAAACACTCACGCTCGATGACGCAACGGCGCTCGAAAAAGTGGATGGCGCATCAGCCGTCTCTCCAGAAATCACTTCGCGACAGCAAGTCGTTGCGCATGGAACAAATACGAACACCTCC
This sequence comes from uncultured Gammaproteobacteria bacterium, assembly GCA_964648065.1. GTDB lineage: Bacteria > Patescibacteriota > Patescibacteriia > 2-12-FULL-60-25 > 2-12-FULL-60-25 > CAIXDN01. The sequence continues at coordinate 4,920 of CAZYKJ010000016.1, read as the reverse complement.
GTCGTCGGTACAAAACCTTCGTATCTGGAAACACGCAATATAAGCATTGATCTCGGAAGTTTTTTTAGCGATTCGCAAGTGAGTTCTCGCGCCAAGGTCGCCGTCATCGGTCCAACCACACGCGATGATTTGTTCGGAGCAGGCGTAGATCCTTCCGGACAAAAAATCCGCATCAAAAATCTCGAGTTCACGATCATTGGTGTTACCGTCGCCAAAGGCGGTTCTGGTTTCACCAATCAAGACGACATGATCTTTATTCCGATCACCACCATGTCGACCTACATTTCCGGCAGCGAATACGTTGGAACGATTGCCGTCAAAGCAGAAAGTCAAGAAGTGATGACGCAAACCCAAGCTTCTGTGAACAGCGCATTACTTGATCGCCATCACATCAGCGATCCGGCAGCGGCAGACTTCACTGTGTTGAATCAAAGCGACAT
>CAZYKJ010000016.1:0-4470 GCA_964648065.1 uncultured Gammaproteobacteria bacterium | reverse complement strand
GCTTCAAGCGCGACAGAAACCTTCACCCTTCTCCTCGCCGCGATTGCGAGCATCTCGCTCCTCGTCGGTGGCATTGGCATCATGAATATGATGTTAACCACGGTGACGGAACGCACCCGCGAAATCGGCTTGCGCCAAGCCATCGGTGCCGAGAAAAACGAAATCGTCAGTCAATTTCTTGGTGAAGCAATTTTGCTCACGATATTCGGGGGCATAATCGGTATTGCTCTTGGTTACTCGGTAGCCTGGGGTCTTAAAACATTTGGCGGTACAAGCGCTATTGTCGATTGGACATCCGTAGCCCTTTCCTTCGGCGTATCCGCCTGTATCGGCCTCGTCTTTGGCTATTATCCCGCGAGCCGGGCCGCCAAACTCGATCCAATCCAAGCGTTGAAATACGAATAATTCTCTCGCGTACTAACCTCATATGAAAACCAACCAAATCGCGATTATCATTGTTACTCTCATTCTCATCGGTGGCGGCGCCTTTTACGGCGGCATGCAATATGCCAAGACCCAACGCGGCGGCACGTTCACGCGCCAAGCAGGAGCTGTAGGCGCTCGCGGAGCTGGTGGATTTGCGGGTGGCCCTGGAGCCGCAGGTATTCGTGGTGCCAATAGCGGCTTTGTCACCGGCGACATCATCTCCAAAGACGACAAGAGCATGACGCTCAAGACGCGTGATGGCGGATCCAAAATCGTCTTCTTCTCCGCATCGACAACCGTCAACAAAATGGCCGAAGGCTCCATGAATGATCTTGCGGATGGTGCGACAGTCATGGTAAACGGTAGCACCAACACCGATGGAAGCGTCACCGCCTCCATGGTACAGATTCGCCCGGCCATGCCCGCCATGCCGCCGACGGATACGCAAAAATAATCCATCCGTCTCTTTCTGCAAGCTTATGAAGAAAAGTTACATCTACGTTTTAAGCGGCATTATCATCCTTTTGCTTGCCGGTCTCGCCGGATATTCCTATCTCGTGAGCCCGACCAAAGCACCGAGCCAGCCCTCAACTCCGGCGCGGCCGACCATGAAACCGCTCGCCCCCGCTACAACCACCACGGCAGCAGAAGTAACAACGACGCAAAATCAGACGCTCTACGCCATCGTGACCGAAGGATCTACCGCTACCTTCACGCTGGATGAGATGCTGCGCGGCGAACCAAAAACCGTCGTCGGAACAAGCACGGGTTATATCGCAGGCGAAATTGGTCTCGATAAAAAAAATATGGCTTCATCGACCATCGGCGAGATTCGTGTGAATGCACGAACGTTCATCACGGATGACAACTCGCGCAACAACATGACGCGCCGCGCGATTCTGAAAACCGAAGATGATGCAAATGAATTTATTATCTTCACACCTTCGTCCATTGTCGTCGCCGACAAAAACAGCACGAACACCTTCGACATCATGGGTGATCTGAGAATCGCTGGCGTTACAAAACCCGCGACGTTCCACGCAACCACGATACTCGCCAAAGATGGAACACTTACAGCTCATGTGACAGCAACCGTAAAACGCGCCGACTTCAATCTCACCATTCCGAATATTCCGTTTATCGCGAATGTGGAAGATACGGTCGATCTCGCACTCGACTTCACCGCTTCTCCGGTTACACCGTAAACCAAAAACGCCCCATTCGCGGGGCGTTTTTGTATAGGCTATACTGCCTCTATGCCTCCAAATTCCATTGCCAAAATCGCCATTCCGGCAGCCATTGTTCTCGCAGGCGCAAGCGGTATTGGAATCTACCAATGGTCGACGCAAATGCCCGCACCCGGTTCAAATGCATACTTCTCATCTACCGTACCTCAAACGATTGCAACCATTCCGAGCGATGCCACAGCCACGGTTCCAGTTCTCGCTCAGCCCATCGCACGCGTTCCACTCCCGGAAACCGTTCGCGGTTTTTATTGGACAGCAGAAACCGCTCGGACAAAACATGCCCAAGAATTGATCGCTTACGCAAAAAAATACGGATTAAATACCGTCGTCATCGATTTGAAAATGGACAATGGCCAAGAAATTTTGCCATCCAAAGAATTAATCGAACAGCTCGCCGCTGAACACCTCTATCGCATCGCTCGCATTCCCGTTATGCGCGATTCCGTTTATGGCCGCGCTCATCCCGATCAAACCATCAAAACTAGTTCCGGAAAAAGCTGGGTAGATAAAACCGGCGCCATTTGGCTCGATCCATCCAAAACCGAAGTCGCCGACAATGCGATACGGCTTGCTCGCGATGCCTACGCACTCGGCTTCGACGAAATCCAATTTGATTATGTCCGCTTTGCCTCCGACGGCGTCCTTTCCGCTATCGCCAAAACCGCCGCAGAAAAAACGCAGACCAAGGAACAAATCATGAAAGCTTTTTTTAACAAAGTCGGCGGCGCACTCAAACAAGAAAACATTCCCGTATCCTTTGATCTCTTTGGCGTCACCTTCCTTTCCGACAATGAAGTCGGCATCGGCCAACATATGGAGGACGTGTATCCAAATGCCGACTTCCTCTCCCCCATGGCCTATCCCTCGCATTATTGGCCCGGCTATCTCGGCTTCCAAAATCCCGCGATTCATCCCTATGAAGTCGTGAAAGACACGCTGGATAAAGGTGCGGAAATGCTGCAAACCGATCGCTTCCTCTCCGCGACGACAACACGTCCCCACTTCCGCCCTTGGATTCAAGATTTTGACATCGGCGCAACCTACACCGCAGCAATGATCGAGGCCCAAATCAAAGCCGTCCACGATGCCGGAGCCTCCGGCTGGATGCTCTGGAATGCCCGCAATGTCTACGAACCGGCCAACTACACCAAGTATTGACAAAACCGCAAAAAAAGAGCCAAATTGAGCCGCGGAGGATTTCGTGGAACGTTCACATGCCATCAAAAATCTGTCGGGTTTGACTCGTCACATCTCCAAGAAAGACATTCACAGCCGCGAGGAGTGGCGTGAGTGGGTCGAGGACGATCAGGACGGCAAAGAGTCGCTCGCCGACCTGCTCGAGTATCGCCAAGTCGTGCATGCGCCGACTGCCGGCCAGCTCATCATCCCGCATTTCCATCCGAAGCTTCCGCTCATCGGCTGGAACTACACCAAGCTCGCGCACAACAAGATCGAGTTCTACGAGCAGATCTGGACTCCGGTGATCAGACAGTGCCGCGGTATCGTCTTCGACACCGACGGTAACTTGATCGCGCTCCCCTTCGAGAAGTTCTTCAACTACTCGACCGGCGAGCACCCGGAAACGAAATCGCTTCCCAAGGGACCCTTCGTGGCCACCGAGAAGCATGACGGCGATCTCGGCATCGTCTTCCGGTATCGAGGTCGCCTGCACGTCACGACGCGCGGCACCTTCGACTACAAGAGCGCCAAGCTCGCCGAGGACATGATCGCCAACTTGAATCGGCGCAAGTGGCGCGAGCTGGTACCGGAAGGCATCACGCTCCTCGTGGAGATCATCCATCCGGAGACGCGCAAGCTGCGCCTCTATCGCAAGAGCGAGCTGATTCTGATCGGCGCTTACGAGAACGAGTCGCTCTACGACTTCGACCACAACGAGCTGCGTGCCATGAGCATCATGCTCGGAATCGAATCGGCACAAGCCGTGGAGTTCGGCTCCATTGCCGAGCTCGAGGACCTCGTCTCCGGCCCGACGCGCAATCGCGAGGGCTATGTCGGACGCTTCGGCAGCCGACGCGCCAAGTTCAAGTTCATGCAGCATCTCGGCCGCATGTACGAGGCGCATCTCACGCGCAATCCGCACGGCTATGTGCTGAAGCTGCTCACGAATGGCAACTGGGACGAGAAGACCGCCGCCATGGACGAAGAAGTCCTCATGAAAGCCCGCCGCATCCGCGACGACATCGTGAAGACGGCAACGGAGACGCCGCGCAAAGAAGTGATCAACGCGCTCATGCTCCTCGCCCCCGCCCACGCCCGCAACAACGGCTTCCGCCAACTCTGCCGCAACTTCGCGACAAACTATCTCTGAACCAAAGGCCCTCCGACATTCGAGTCGGAGGGCTTGTTCGTTTATTGGGGAAATGTTTTCAAAAACTCCAATGTCTTTTCACGTTCGTTTAGTGCCTGTCTCGCTCCCTTCAACAGCACCTCAAACATCGCGTTTAATTTTTCCGGATGCTTGATATCCGAAATACTCTCCGCCATTTGTTTTGCCTCCTCACAAATCCGAATAATGCGCTCCGTATATCCCGGAATAATTTCCATCCAGAAAATTTCTCGCGCTTTTTGCAAAAAATCTTCCAAGACAACTTCTCTCGGTCCTTTCCAAGCATTAATAATCTCAAACGAAGCCGCATTCAATTGTCCGCGTTTCAAATCCCCCTCCCAATCATGCGCATCATCATGCAATTGCCGCGCCAAAATATACGCGCGATAAATTTCCATTACGGAAAGAAAGGCCGGCTGATTTGATTCCCATCCGCAAGCCTGCAAAACC
>CAZYKJ010000015.1:1444-11930 GCA_964648065.1 uncultured Gammaproteobacteria bacterium | reverse complement strand
TGCGCCGTTAGCCGCGCCCTGATCACAGGTTTCACCAGGTGACAAACGTCCATCGCCACAGAAGGCGTCATAACCGGTACAGGTGCGGGAGCAGTGGCCATAGGTACCGTTCAAAGCACCATCGTCACAGACTTCCGGAGTCGGCAAAGGCGTACAACGTATCGCGCTGCTCGCGATATCGCGTGAATCATGACATTCCTCGACAGAACCCGGAGTTGCACATGCCTGACCGTAGCGGAAACCGGAACCGCCGAGACACTCGTTGCGATCGAGTCGGCCGTTGCCACAGAGCGCATTGGAAGTACAGATCGTCGAAGGACCATCGACGAATTCCGTACAGTTGTTACAAACCTGGAGCTTGGTACCGCTCGGAACGGCCGTTGTTGAACAGGCAGCTGGGCGCGTGTCGCCGATTTCACACAATTCGCTCGGACCAATGGAACCGTTTCCACAAACGGAGTCGGCACCATACGTTGATCCGTCACACAAGTTGGAGTATTTCCAGCTTCCACCCGTTGAGACACATGAACCTGTCGAAATCGGAGCGCCTCCGGTCGGACTCGGAACCGTACAGTCGGAATCACTCGTACAAATCGAATTTATGTTGGAACAATGTTTGATCTCGGTTAGCAAGCGCGGACGATAGCGATCATAAGACGGTCCCTCCAACTCCGTTGATAGCTCGTATCGGTCGCCTCCTTGCAACGCACGATATTGGTAGAGACGCGACACGGAATACGGATTCGCATCATTCAAGCGCGGACATGTGAAGGTTCGATTGTCCGGATTCCAACAGGTGGCTGTTTCGACGCCGCTAAAGGTGGCGCCGGCACGGGCATTACAAGCCTCCCCTGCCGGACAATCGGCGGCGGACATACAAGGCGATGCGGCAACGGAACAGACGCCACAGGTCAACAACTTGTTCACCGGATCGGATGGCGGAGGCGTTCCGAGTTCGGCGGACATCTCGCCTGACCAGCTTGGCCAACGACTGTTGGACAAGGTCGCGAGGAAGGATCCCGTTTGTAGGTCAGGATATTTGCCGCGGTTTTCTTTCGCCGCATCAAGCGCGCTCGACATGCGCTGGAAGTCGGAGATGCGCTTAATGTCACGCTGCATTTTGGTCTTGAAGCTGGCGCAACGGAGATCCGGATTCAATCCGAGACATTCCCAGTCAGCCGTACAATCAACCGTGTTGCCATTCGTGCGATGATACGTTTCTCCGACGACATGGCCGCCGGAAGGCAGGGCGTAGACACAAGCATTCTGCGAATCGTCTTGCAGGTTTACGTTCAGAACAAAATTCTTGACCATCTGATCGTAGATATTCTTGGTCTCGTCCTGTGCATCCGGATTGCGAGAAATGATGTAGATATTCGGGAAAATATCACCGGAAGACAGACCGCTCGTATTAACGGCAGCGATGTAGATCGAACTTTCGTCCTGAAGCGCTTCGTATCCATCGATCGTGATGGATTTCGGCGAACCCTTGAAACCCTTGGCCGCGTACCAAGCTGCGGGAGATTGATGCAATGGGTTCGTGACAATACGAATACCGATACCATCGCCACGCAGGGACGGATCATCAAAGGTGAAAAGATATTGACGGAGAATTCCTTGGCTCGCGTCAAGGGCGGACGGGGTAACCGTGGCTACACGAACAGCAGGCAAATCACCGACCGTTCCGGCAGCACCATTGTCGCGACAATAGAGCGTGGAGAAATTGAAGAAGTTCGGACCGCCTGCAAATACTGGAGCCAAAGCGGCAAGCGAAGCCGAGTGATCGCTATCGGAGAACGGAGCGATACTGCGCGCCGGCCAAGGATTCTCACAGAGAATAACGGTCGCGAGTGCTGATCCGCGGATAATACTTGATGTACTCGATGGGACATTCACCTCGTCATGCGTGACACGCAAGCCATCCGAAATATAGGAGACACCATTTTTGTCGCGAGCGGAAATCGTTGCATGCGTGTCGTCGATCGCAGCCAAATTCACGACATCATGATTGGAACTCAACCAGCCATCCCAGACCCAGGTATATTCGGCAACCGTCGACAACGGTACAACGCGACTATCCTGAACGGAAGCCGGAACCGCGTAATAGGTATGAGCTTCGCTCGCTACCGTGAAAATATTTGGGCTGGTCGTTACGGCATCCCTTACGATCACGGATGACAAGGTACAAATGCGCAAACCGGTCGTGAAATTCCACTGAATCGGATTGACGGTTGCATCGGACACGACGCCGCGTACGGACTTGATGCCCTGCTTGTCTCCCGGATTGTTAGAGAGATCGGCGTCGCCCTTGAAGATGACGCGATACTCCGTGGATGAAGCAAGCGCATGATCAAGCGTAAGCGCAACATCGGTTCCGGTTCCGATCGGAGTGAAGGTCAGACGGCCCGGAACCGAGCCTTGGCAGTACATGTCGGCCCAAGCGGCTTGCGGCGCAAAGAAACTGACAATCGAGTGCCACGCACGCTTGTACCAAGGTGCTCCGATCAAATCGAGATCGGCACGCGTAACCGGCGTTGTACCGGCCGGACAGGCGGAAGCTGACGTGCGCTGAGCGACAATGAAGTTAGCGCGTACCGAAGCTTCGTCCATCGGGACATTGAAGGTGGCGTGGATCAGCGCGTTGCGGCAAATATCATGACCATCCGGAAGTGCCGGCGGATACTGATCAACGACCGTCGGACGCGGGGCGCAGCAGCCATGATCATCAAGACCCGTTCCTACCGGACAGGAAGATTCGGAAGTGAATCCGCATTGCAAGCCGAAGGTGGCATTGCCGGTCTTGTCGTCGAATTGCGCTTTGAGCGTTGAGAGCATGCGACCGTCCGGATCCGGATCGCGATCGCCGACGATTTCTCCGAGCTGGCTTGCATCAGCAAAGCCGTCGCCGCCGGAAACTTCACAGGCATTGATTTCACCCGGACCGGTTGCGCCATCGCCGCAGAATGACGGCGTCGCATAGGTCGGCGAGGAACCGAGCACGAGACATTTGTTGCTGCAGCCATCTCCCCCATCACAATCTTCGCCGGCATCAATATGCGCATTACCACAGCAGTTCACCGATGTCGGCGTCGAACAGGTGGCCGTGCCTTTTTTCAAACAGGTTGCGCTGTCACACCAAGATGCAAAGGCGCCGCCTGCGCGCTCACAGGTTTCACCCGGTTCAATGGTGCCGTTTCCACAGATGGCGAGCACGGCGGCTGAGCCTTCATGTAAACAATCGGAGCTACAGCCGTCGCCGCTAACAGTGTTGCCGTCATCACAAGCTTCTCCGTCACCAACACTGCCATTACCACAGACGGAAGAACCTTCGCGCGAGCCGAGCAGCTGACAGTCATTGGAACAACCCGGATTTGTCGTTGAGGCCGAGCCCGGATCACATTGCTCGCCGCGCGTGACATGGTTGTCGCCGCATGTTCCGCCGGCAACCGGAAGCCACAAACAATTGGAAGAACAGGCGGAGCTCGGTGCGCCGTCATCGCATTCTTCTCCACCCTTTGCACCCGGAGCCAAGAGACGGCAGGCATCGCCAAAAATTGTGACACAACCGACGGAACCGGCGCCGGAAACGGCACAAGCTGCTGAACGAGCGGCATTACGGCAATAATTTCCATCCGTTGTTTCAATGACGTGATTTCCGCAGGATGCAACCATACCAATAACTCCCGCAGCACCTCGCGGCGTACAACGTGATGTACACCCTGGCCCAACAACCGGATTCGTATCGATCAAGTGGTCGGATGGGAGAGTGCCATCACCACCGTTAATGTATTTGGAAACGGTCGGTGTTTGATCGATGGTCCAGTTGAAGGAGCGGTCAACGATAAGCGGTTCGCCTTCGGCATTACATTGATCCTTGCTCGAAACCGGAGAAGCCGTGAAGAGCTGACGTTCGCCGACAGCCGTCTCGATCTTTTCTCCCGGAGCCATGGCGACCGAGTCGACGGTACAGCGGGCATTGTCCCCGTCTTTGACGCGGAATTTCCAAGCAAATCCTTCCGGATCATTCAAACCGGTGAGCGGCAAACCCGAACGCGAACGAATCGAGCTCATACCACCCTTGAGAATTACTTTGTAGAAGCGTCCGCGTTCCAACAAGGTTTCGGAAGGACCTCCATGAACCGTGTGCGTTGGATAAACGATGACGTATCGTTCAGCGGTATCACCCGCAGGCGCACCAGGGACGCGCGAAAGCGATGGTGCCGGAGCCGTGCTCAGATCAAGCGTGTCGTCGAAGGTGCGGCAATTCTCGTTGGTACAACGCTTGATAATGAAGTCGTCATTCGTGAGCGATGCGCGATCCATTCCGACATTGAAGCGCAGCCAAATCGCGGCATTCAAACAGGCGTCGTCGCAATTCGGACCATTCGCTTCGACTTTGGGCGCGACGAGACGGACAAAGAGTTCGCCGGTGCCGGAAATACGGCGGCCGTCTTCAACAACCGAAGCGTTAATGCGCACCGGATCAGCACCGGTTTCGGCGTTGGCGGTAGCAACTTGCTGCTCAGAGTGTCGCGTGCCGACAATCGTATTCGTGATGGAAGCGCGACCGTCGCTGGCGGTCCAATTCCAGTCATAACCGTCGGCGCGCAAGACGATACAAGAATCTTCTGCGGCGCGAGGCGTTGCACGATAGTCGGCTGTCTCGCCAATATCATTCATCGTTTCCGGAGAAGGAACTACATTGATCGAGCCGACGGTGCACACTTCTCCGGCGGGACGCGTGGCGAAGGTGAAACAATACGCGTTACCGGCGCCGCAGGATGCATTGGCGCGCATCGGTACATTGGTAGAGGAAAGAATTCCGGTCGTCAGAATAACTTGATAGGTCGCGCTACCATCCCACAAGGCGGCGGAACGGAATTGGATAAAGCCTTGGCCGTCATTGACGCCGACAACCGGGTAACCGGGAGCCGCGCTGACCGGAGTTGTCGCGGAACATGGATTGGCGCCGGCGGCGGTACAGCGGCGGACAAGAATAGAGCCCGGTGCGATCGGCGTGTGCAAAGGCGTATTGAAACGGATGTAGACATCGGAGTTTACACAAACACGATCACCGCCGGCACGACCGGACCATGGAGACGGCGAAGGCGGTTTGGTCGCATTACATTCTTCGATGACGGTCGGATTCACCGGAAGAACTCCGGTAGACAGACGCCAGGCGAATTCGGCGCTAGCTGCGGCTGCGGCACAGACACCACCGACGGAACAGGCGCCATTGTGACAACATGTCTCCCCTGCCGAACAAATGGATGCGTCCTCATTACAGTTGCGAACGGCGAAGTTCATGCCATTGGAAACTTGCGACAAGGTCGTGACATTGACACGGCCGGTTTGCGCACCACTTGGAACATGCGTCGTGATGCGATTGGAGGTCCATGCACCCGCAGAAACAATGGCCGGCAAACGCGTGGTGCCTGCGCCGGAGAAATTGACGGTACCATCGGCACCAAAACGCTCACCGATCAAAGCGACTTCGGTGTCGACCGGACCTGCATTCGGTTGAATCGCACAAATGCCCGGATGCGGAGTCGAGGTGTTGATAGCGAATGGAAGCGTGTTGCTGCGCTGAGAATCGTTACGTTCGACTTCGATTTGATAGGCGCCGGGCGTAATCGGTTCATCGCCAAGACCGGCACGAATGGTGCGCGGAACTTTGACCGTGATCGCCGTGTCGGACCAGAACGCAACAGAACAGGCGGCCGGGAAATCCGTGTCCGCGAGAGCGACATCGGAAGCTCCGCGATGGAAGTTGACGCGGCCGGCCGTAGAACCGAAATTACGTCCATTGATCGTGACGTATTCGCTGATCGGACCATTGTCCGGCGAGAGACTGTCGATCGTAGGTCCTGCCGTCGGAACACGTTCGTCAATGCGATACGCGACGCTGTTGGATTCAACTCCGCCGCTACGAGCGCGAACATCGTATGAAGCCGGTGTGATTACCGGCGTATTCAATGAAATAGCGTCATCAGCCCAAGCGGTGAAGGATGAAATTTCACGATCATTAAAGAAGACGCGGTCCGATGCCGTTCCGAGACCGCTTCCGACCAAACGCAATGCGTCCCCTGTTTGACCATGATTAGGGACCGCAGCACAAAGACCAGGACGTGCGACGGTGTTGACGGTGAAGTTATCGAGACGCGGACCACGCGAATCATTGCTCACATCAGACAAACCCGTCGCACTATTTGTGAGGTCAATGGGGCCGGAGACGGCACCAGCTGGTACGGAAACAACGACTTGCGTTGGTCCCCATGTTGGAATACCGGCAGCAGTACATGCTGCTGGCGCCGTTGCTACGACGCCGCTCGCAAAGTGGACAACGCCCGTGCTCGTGCCGAAGTTGACACCAGAAATCGTGACCATGGTGCCGGGGCGGCCATCAATCGGAGAAATACGTGTGATAATCGGCTGCTCGACACACATGCCGCCGGTACAAACACCGCTCGCACAAGCGCTGCCGGACGTACAAGCGCCGCCGGAACAAGCGCCACAAGATGCGCCGCCACAATCGATACCGGTTTCATCGGTGTCGCGCGCTCCGTTAAAGCAATGCGCAGGACGAACAACAACGTTCACTACCGGGCTGTCTCCCGTGTTCGAGTCGATGTCATGCGCTGTTGCGTGTAGGGCTTGCGGGCCAGGAGCGAGTCCAGCCGTGTCCCATGAAACATCCGCAGACAATGTGCGCGGCGTGGAAGTACCGGCTGCGGTACCCGTACCGATTCTGTCGGTTCCGGCAAAAGCATCAACATAAGAGATGCCGGCATCGTCGTTTGCGTTAAGCGAAACAGTAATAATGTCATCCGCCGAAACACTTTGACCTTCGAAGGGCGATGAGATTGCTGCCGTCGGGGCAGCCGAGTCGATCAAATTACCAGAGGTGAATGCAACCTGACATTCCGGTGAGAAGCCGCCGCAAGCAATTGCTTGACCGGCTGCGGATCGAAGTCCGGAGTTGATTTTGGCAATATAACCCGTATTGGCATCAAAACATTTGCGCGTCGTATCAGGCGCAGGACATGCTGCGGTCGGAATAAAGGTGGCGACCGAGCCGGAAACAGAAACCGTACCTGGAACAACCGAGGAGTCCGAAGCCTTCAAAACCTGGATATTGCCGGCCGTTGTTGCGTCGATGTCACGCGACAAGATAAAGCGCACCTCGATATTGCGGATGCTGACAGGACCTGCCGGACTCATGGAACGGACTTGGAAGGCTGCCGAACCGCCGCCGCCCGGGAGACCACCTCCCCCGCCCGGACCGCCGCCGGATCCGCCTCCCCCGCCACCGCCGCCGGTTGCACCAATCAATGCGTTAATAACAAAGGTGGCGATGGCCCAAGAAGAAAGAATAATAACAACACCGATAATAGCGTTGCGAATCACGCGCTGAGCGCGTTCGACTTGTTCCGGATTTCCGCCCGAAGTCATCCAGAGGAATCCTCCGTACAGGATGAGGCACAGCATGATGATGCCGAGCAATCCGAGCGAAATATTGATGATGCGTGCGGCAATTACACGAGGATCTGTTGCGCTCAAACCAATGGTACCGCCGACTTGAGTCAGGCCCGCATCAACCTGAGCATGCGCGACCGGAACAATAAGCGAAGCTGACCCCATCGCAAGCGAGAGAGTCATGAGAGAGGCCGCAGCCAAAGAGCGAAGCTTGATCATGGGGTGAGATCGGTACAACCGCCGGCCTGAGGATGGCCGTCGCAGCAATTTGGATTATGCGAATCAGCGGCACACAAATCCGAAGCGGCAGGATTGAAACAGTTTTGATAGACGTTTTGCACGCCAGAACCGATCACGGGCTGATAGACCGGAACAATCGCACCCGGAGCCGTGGAAGTTGCCGGCGAGAAAATACGGTGGTCAATGTCGAGCTTGCCTTTGGTGGCGATGTCGCCTACTCCGGCAACAGCTCCCGAGTCCGTAAGCGGTGTTGTCCCGAGCGTCCACCAGAAGGTGTCAGCCATGTCGGCGGCTTCATTGGTTTGCAAGACGACCGTATCGGAGTTGACGGTGGAAGACTGAAGCACAGAGTCGAATGAGGCGGTCGGGTTGAAGCCGAGTGCTAAATTGCTCGAAGCCGTCAGGTCGCCGGCCGTCGGCTCGGTGGATTCGATGCGAGGCGCAGAAAGATTTGGCGAGCCATGTGTGCCAAACGTCCAGCCATAGTTGTCATTGCCCGGAACAGCGTCCGTGTCCGAACCTTCAGACGTGTTATTGCCATTACCATCAAGCGAGTTACCGACCATGTCCGTGACGCCGTCATAACCGGATCCGGAAAGGAAGGCTTGCGGCGGCGTGTCGGAAAGCGTAGCGGCATGAGCGATGGTGGCGATGGAAGAATCTGTCGGCAAACAATAGACCGTGCGGCCGCAGGAATTGGTGCCGCAAGCAAGATCGGTCGTGAACTCTACCGTGCGATAACCATTGGAGATGCGGAACTCGCCGGAAGGACGCACGGCAGGGCCGGATGCAGGAGTCGCGCGCAACTCGATATTGGTGAAACCGGAAGAACCATTCCATTTACCGGCGGCCGAGGTCGGATCGATTGGTTCATTGAAATTGATCTGGACGACAACGTTCGGTGCAAAAGAGCCGCCGTCGGAAGGGATCACGGACGTGACTTTAGGCGGCGTATTGTCGACAACGGTGGAAACTTGGAATTGCCACTTGTAACCGGAGGCGTAGGCGCCACCGAATGCGGCGGAACCGTCTTCACGCAGAACGCCCGATCGCCCGCCGATCAATTCGACAGTGTAGTCGGTGTTGGAGGTTGGATTGCCGAGATAATCAACAGGCTTGATCACAAATGTTTTGTGATCGTCGGTGAAACGGACGCGGGCGCCGACTGTGGTCAAAGCCGTGGAGCGGTTGCTGGTCGGGTAAATTTTGATATTGTCATCATTCAAACCGATGGTGGAGCTCGCCGTAGCCGCTGTCCATCCGCGGATGAAGGAATCGATTTTGATCGGCTCTTTGAACGTGATGACGATGGGTGTGTTGCGCGGTACACCTGTAGCATCACGCTGCGGAATATGGGACTCGATGATGCCGCCGCCAAGCGAGCCGGAAGAACCAGGGAATCCACCTCCGCCCGGACCGCCGCCTGCACCGCCTCCCCCGCCCAAACCGACGGCACCGGAAAGCTGGGAAAGGATGAAGCTCGTAATCGCGAAAGACGAGACGATAATAATAAGTCCGATGATGGCGTTACGGATGTACAGCTGCGCCTGCTGGATCTTGGCTGCATCGCCACCGGAAGTCATCCACAGGTAGCCTGCATACATGATCAACCCAAGGAGAATAACTCCGGTGAAACCAAGAACGATGTTGATGATGCGTCCGATGATCGTAAAGAGATCGGCGGAGCCCGCAAGACCTGCAGCGGTACCGGCTGCCTGAAGACCTGTCGTGTCTTGTGCGAAAGCGGTTAAACCGAATGCAGAAATTCCAAGAACACAAAACAGTGATAGGGAGTACCGAAAAAAAGTCCGCCTCGCAAGCATACGACTATTCTACCCTGCCAGAATCCGTTGGACAATGGCGCGGACTTGATTGCCGTCAGCCCTTCCATCCACAGCTTTCATCGCGACTCCCATTGCCTTTCCCATGTCCGTAGCGCCGGAAGTCGAAATCGCCTCGCGGACGATTTTCTCGAGCTCCTCGGGCGGCAAAGAGGGCGGAAGATATTTCGTTATTATGTCAATCTCTTTTTGTTGGCGTTCGACCAAGTCTTGGCGGCCGGCACTTTGAAAATCCGTGATCGCATCCTGATATTGTTTGATCGTGGTTTTGAAAACGGCTTGCGCCTCGGCATCAGACAGCTCATGTTGAAGTTCGAGCTGCTTATTTTTGAGCGCCGTACGCATGAGACGGAGCACGGACAGGCCGAGCTCGTCTTTGGACTTCATGGCTGTTTTGAAATCGACTTCGATCTGTTCGATAATGGTCATAGAGTTGGAACTAGAATAAACCTCGCGTAGCAAAAAAGGAACCTTTCGGTTCCTCTTTTGTTTAGCGTCGCGTGTAACGCTTCTTTGGTTCTTCTTTCAATTGGCCGGTTTTGGACAAGTAGGCGTATTTCTCGCCCCTCGTGACGCGGCGCAATGCGCTGTCACGCTGTTGGTTCTTGTTCTTACCGCCATCGTGAAAACGGCGCTTCTTGCTTTCGATCTGCTTTCCGCTCGATTGGAATCGGCGCTGAAAACGGCGCAGCAATGCGTCAAAGGTTTCGTTTTTACGGCGTTTGACTTCTACCATAGGGGACGCTCCTTTCTCATAGTGTGTGCAGAATCTACAGGACAGCGGGCGGAACGTCAACCCCTTCGGCCGGAATGGACGGAACCGGTGCTGACGGCATGTTCATGCGATTTGCCAATTTCTTCTTGATTTCATGCACAGCCTTGTTGCCATCGACGATTTCCTGCGATCCGGCATCCATGTCGCGGATCTG
>CAZYKJ010000015.1:763-1434 GCA_964648065.1 uncultured Gammaproteobacteria bacterium | reverse complement strand
ACGGTGCCATCAAGCACTTCCTTTTGGCCAATCACAATGGCCCATTTGGCACCACGGCGATTAGCAATTTCCATCTGTGCCTTGATATTAGCCTTGGAAAAAGCTTCGGCAACCGGAATACCAGCTTCGCGGAATTCCTCGAACAACGCGAGCGCTTTCTTGCGACCCATTTCACCGAGCTGAGCAAGGAAGACTTCCACGCGCGGAGCACGATGCTCCGGAGGCGGCGGATTCTTTTCCTTCATGCGGGAGACGATACGGTCGAGACCGAGCGACATGCCGACGGCAGGCGTCGGGCGGCCGCCGAGCATTTCGACGAGACCATCGTAGCGTCCTCCCCCGCCGAGGGCGGATTGGGCGAGCTCTTGATCGTCGGAAGCGGAATACCATTCCCAAACCGTCTTCGTGTAATAGTCGAGACCGCGTACAAGATACGGATCAAGCTGATATGGCACGCCTACTTCGTCGAGGAATTCGAGTACGCGCATGAAGTGCGCTTTGGAATCTTCATCAAGCCAGTCGATGATTTGCGGGGCTTCGGCTTTTAGCTCTTGAATGGCCGGATCCTTGGAATCGAGGAGGCGGAGCGGGTTTTTGAGCAAGCGCTTTTTGTCATCGTCGGAAAGCTTGGCTTTTTTGGAACGGAAATACGCGACCAAAGCGTTCTTGTA
>CAZYKJ010000015.1:0-753 GCA_964648065.1 uncultured Gammaproteobacteria bacterium | reverse complement strand
CAAGCGAGTTGATTTTGACGGTCGACTCGATGCCGAGCTGCTTCAACAAGTTATAACCGAGGATAATGAGCTGGGCATCGATCACCGGATCAGCATCACCGATCACTTCATAACCCGCCTGATAAAACTGGCGGAAGCGTCCGGCTTGCGGACGGTCGTGACGGAACATCGGACCGGAGTACCAGAGACGAACCGGCTGCGGCATATTCAACATGCCATGCTGAATATAGGAGCGGACAACGGATGCCGTGCCTTCCGGACGCAGGGTCAAACCCTCGCCGCTTGGTGTTTCCCAGGAATACAATTCTTTCTCGACAATGTCGGTTGCTCGGCCAACGCCGCGGACAAAGAGCGACGTATCCTCGACTATTGGCGTATCGATACGCTCAAAACTATAAGCGTTCGCGAGGGATTCGGAACGTTCAGCGACTTGCTTCCAATACACTTGGTCGATCGGCAAAAGATCGCGCATGCCACGCACGACTTGCAAGGGCTGGGCGGACTTTTTGAGCGTCGGTGCTGGAGCTTCGGCCGGTTTCGGCGCTGGTTTTTTGGTAAACACTTTTTTGGAAGGCATAAGGCTTAAATACCGTAGTCATGCTCGCTGAAATGCTTCCAGCGATCAATCGGATACCCACGAACCCAGACGCGTCCGACGATGAGCTTCAAATCGACGGGGCCGAAGAAGCGGGAGTCGAGACTGGAGGAGCGATTGTCACCAAGCAAATAGTATTGGTCAGGCTTGAGCGTCAC
>CAZYKJ010000014.1:4593-11972 GCA_964648065.1 uncultured Gammaproteobacteria bacterium | reverse complement strand
CCGTACACAAACCCTTGTACCACATACCAATATCGAGCATAACAACCTCGCCTTCCTCAATCGTACGCGCCGGAATCGGCAAACCAGGTACGAATTCATCATTGATGGAAACACAAAGCGCGCCCGGAAAAGCCGGGCCGTCTTTGTCGATTTTATATCCCAAAAAACTCGGCTCGCCGCCCGCTTCTTTCATGCGCTGTTTTGCAATCGCATCCAACTCCTCGCTCGTCACACCCGCCACGCAAGCCTTGCGGCACTCGCGCAAAATAGACGACAAAATCGCTCCGCCCTCGCGAAGTTTCTGGATCTCTTCAGCCGTCTTAATCATGGACATGTGATGATGTTATGCGACAAATCCCAACTTGGCCAATTTTCGTTCCAACTCCTGAAACAATTCCGACACCGGCTGATCCGCATTAACCGCGAGCAAAATCCCCCGCTGACGATAATGTGCTGCCAATGGCTCGGTCATAAAATGATAGGTTGCCAATCTGCGTCGCACCATCTCTTCCGTATCATCTTTTCGACGGCCAAGCTTCCCTCCGCACACCGGACAATCTCCCCCATCCGACAGTCCAAATGCGCGATGAAAAACGGATCGGCAACGCAAGCATTGAATTCGCCCTTTCAAACGTTCGATCACGGCTGAGTCGGGCAATTTCAATTGAACGGCCAATGTCGGTTTCAGTAATCGATCCAGCGCTTCGGCCTGTTCGACATTACGAGGAAATCCATCCAATACGTAACCGCGCTCCGTCGCCAAACCTTTTAAACGTTTCAAGACAACCGCATCGACGAGCTCATCCGGCGCAAGCATCCCAGCCTCCACATACTCCTGCACCATCTTTCCGATCGCGCTGTCCTCGGCGATTTCTGCGCGTAAGACATCGCCCGAAGACACAAACGGAACGCCATACCGATCGGCGATCAACTGGCCCTGCGTTGTCTTCCCCGACCCATGCGGTCCAAAGAATAACGCACGCAATCGTGCTCGTACCATGGCAGAACTGTAAACAGTAAACAGAAAACAGTAAACAGCTACTTGCCGCCTACTGTTCACTGCTCACCGGAAACGATGCTCTGCCCTAGTACACGTCGTACTCGCGCATCGTGATCTGGGACTGAATCTGCTTGATGGACTCGATAACCACCGACACGACGATCAAGATGGACGTACCGCCGAGTGCGATCAAACGCGTTCCGGCATAGGCTTCGGCCACCAGCGGCGCAACAGCGATCAGACCCAAGAACAAGGCTCCGCCAAGCGTAATGCGATTCACCACGCTCTGCAGATATTCCGCCGTCGGCTTACCCGGACGAATACCCGGGATAAATCCGCCTTGCTTCTGGATATTCTCGGCCACGCGCTCCGGATGGAACACCACCGAGGTATAGAAGTAGGTGAACAAGACGACGAGCAAAAAGTACAAAACTCCGTAAATCAACTGATTCTGCAATGTCACAATCACCCACGTCGCGGCACTCGCCACCCATTCCGTACGCGCATGCGTAAAGAACTGTGCGATAACGGACGGGAAGAGCAACAGCGAGATGGCAAAGATAATCGGAATAACACCGGTCAAGTTGACGCGCAGCGGAAGCGACGAAGCAACGCCGCCAACACCCGATCCGCCATTACGCGACTGTCGCGCATACTGCACCGGCACATTGCGCTGGCCTTCGGACACAAACACGACACCCGCAACCATACCGACGGCCACCAAAATATAGATAGCGTAAGTAATCCACTGCGAGGAATCGTAGGTCGAGAGCAACTGCGACATCTTGCCCGGCAAACCAGCGACGATACCGGCAAAAATCAACATCGAGATACCGTTGCCGACTTTCTTTTCCGACATCAATTCACCGATCCACATCAAGAACATCGTGCCCGCGACGACCGTACACACAACAGCCGCGATATGAAGAGGATCCGTATTCGTCAAAATCGGCGTCTGCGATTGGCGAAGCAATTGCAGCAAGCTGAACGACTGGATGAAGGCGAGCGGAACCGTGAGCAAACGCGTCCACTGGTTGATCTTGCGCTGACCCGACTCTCCGTCTTTCTGGATTTCTTCCAAACGCGGAATGATCATCGCCAACAGCTGGAAGATAATCGAAGCCGTGATATACGGAGCAACGCCCAACGCGACGATACTGAAGTTCGCAATCGTACCGCCCGAGAACAAGTTCAACAGACCAAGTACCTGGTTGGCGTCAAAGAAACGCTTGAGAGCAATCAAGTCGACACCCGGCAAAGGGATATTCGCCGCCACCCGGAAAATCACGAGCATGGCAAACACGAACAGGAGCCCGTTGCGTACCTCCTTCACGCGCCACGCCTGTAAGAGCTTGTCCCACATAAAGATGGAATGTTATTTGATAGATCCGCCTGCCTTCTCGATCGCCGCCTTGGCACCGGCGCTAACGCCGAGACCAACGATGTTCAACTTCTTGTCGAATTCGCCCGAGCCGACAATCTTGGCCTGGCGATCGCTGCGCGTGATCATGCCTTTCTGCGCAAGCGTCGAAATCGAAACCGTTTCGCCGTTTCCATAAAGCGACAAACGCTTCAAGGAGATCGTCGCAATCTTGGCGCGACGGCTCTTGAAACCGCGCTTCTTCGGGAACGACAAGAGCATCTGCTTCAAACCGCGAAGTTTGAGCTTGCTGCGTCCGCCCGAACGGGACTTTTGTCCCTTCGTGCCTTTACCGGCTGTCTTGCCGCGTCCGGATCCTGCGCCGCGTCCAATGCGGAACGACTTGCTGCGGGAGCCATGCTTCGGGGCAAGGGTGTGGAGAGTAAGTGACATAGGAGGATATTACGCCTTCGGAGCGTCGCCGGCGACCGTCGAGGAAGCCGTGCGATTCGAAACGCGCAGTTTACGCAAAGCTTCAAACGTTGCTTTGACGTTATTCGTCTTGTTGCCGGAACCGAGAATCTTGGAGACCACATTCGGTACGCCTGCGAGTTCAAGCACGATGCGCACGGCGCCACCGGCCTTGATACCCGTACCTTCCGGAGCCGGCTTGAGCAAAACATGGGCGGCGCCAAACTTGGCCGAAACCATGTGCGGAATCGTTCCCTTTACGAGCGGAACGGTGAACAAAGCCTTGCGAGCCTGCGTCGTCGCCTTGGCAGTTCCGCCGGCAACGTCGACGCCCTTGGCCAAACCATATCCGGCGCGACCCTTGCGGTTGCCGATCACGGTCAAGACGCGGAAGCGCATGCGCTTACCACCCTTGGTCACACGCGTCACGCGGGCGACTTCGATGTTCTTTTCTTCATAGTCGGCTTCGGCCGGCACATCCATACGAGGACGTCCGCGACCACCGGCGCCGCCGCGACCGCGGCCACCACCAGCACCGCCACGACCGCCTTGGCCGCCGCGATTCATACCGCCGCGTCCACCGGCTCCACCGGCACCACGGCCGGCAAAACCCGCCTTGCCTGCAGGGGCTGCAGGAGCAGGAGCGGAAGCTTCCGGCGTAGCCGGGATATTCGTTTCGTCATTCATAGGATTAGAAAGTAAGACCGGCTTCGCGCGCACCGTCAGCGACGGCTTTTACGCGGCCATGATAACGCTTGTCGCGGCGATCAAACACCACGGCAGTCACGCCAGCTTTCTTGGCGCGTTCGGCAACAAGCTTGCCGACCAGCATCGAGATTTCCGTCTTGGTCTTGCCCTTGCTCTCGGCGGCGGAAATATCCGCGTCGCTAGCAGCGGCGAGCGTCTTGCCGGCCATATCATCGATCACCTGTGCATACACATGCGAGAGCGTGCGAGCCACGGTCAAGCGCGGACGCGCGGCAGTGCCGGCGACCTTGTTACGCACGCGCGCGATGCGGCGGGCTTTAGCGTTGGAAGTAGGAAGAGTCATATGCGTGGAGATTACGCGGCCTTGGCCGTCTTACCAGCCTTGCGGCGAATCACTTCGTCGACGTACTTAATACCCTTACCCTTATACGGTTCCGGCTTGCGGAAGCGGCGGATCTGGGCGGCGGTCTCGCCTACCAAGTACTTGTCGGCGCTCGAAAGCGTCAAAACCTGTTTGTCGACTTTTGCGTCAACGCCTTCCGGCAAAACAAATTTCACCGGATGGGAAAATCCGACTTCAAAGACGACGGTGCGGCCTTCAAGAGACACGCGATAACCGACGCCAACGAACTCGAGAGCTTTCTCGTATGGCTTTTCCAAACCAATCACCGCGTTGGCGATGAGCTGGCGGGCAAGGCCCCAGATGGCGCGTTGCGACACATTTTCAGGATCTTCAACATGCACGACGGCAGCTCGGGGCTCCGCTTCAAGAGAAACGGAAGCATGCGGAGGAAGCGGAACCGTGAGTGAAGCCTTGGGGCCTTTCACGATCACCTTCCCAGCCTCGACCGTGAGGTCAAAGCCCGAGGGCAGGAGAATCGGTTTTTTTCCAATACGAGACATAGGATTATTATTAGGAAACTTCGCAGAGAACTTCACCGCCAAGTTTGCGGCGGCGGGCGTCGCGATTCGTCATCACACCGGCGGATGTCGACAAAATGGCGATACCCTGACCCGACAAGACCGAGCGCAGCTCGCCATACTTGGCATACACGCGGCGGCCCGGAGTCGAGATACGGTCGATAGAACGAATATGCGGCACCTTGCCGTCATACTTAAGCGTCAGCTCGAGGGACTTCTTCGGACCTTCGGACGTCTCGCGGGCATCGGCAATAAAGCCTTCTGCTACGAGAACTTTCGCGATCGCGAGCTTGATGCGCGAGCCGGGCATGCTCAACATCGCGTGGCCGGAGGCTTGCGCGTTGCGGATGCGGGTCAGGAAGTCGCTGATTGGGTCGGTATACATAGGATTACCAGCTTGATTTGGTCACACCTGGCAATTCGCCACGGTTGGCCAGCTCACGGAAGCAGATACGGCAGACGCCGAAGTCGCGCATGTAGCCGTGCTTGCGGCCGCAGCGCCAGCAGCGACGAACTTCTCGCGAGGAGAACTTCGGCTTGCGGAGGGACTTGGCGATTTGTGCTTGAGTAGCCATAGAGTTATGCGGTGAAAGGGAAACCGAGCGCGCGCAGAAGCGCTTCGCCGCGTACCGGGTCGCCGGCCGTGGTTGAAATCGTTACCTGGAGACCGTGGACGCGTTCGACTTCGTCCGGACGAATTTCCGGAAACGCGAGGTTTTCGCGGAAGCCGATCGACATGTTGCCGCGCGCATCAATGCCGTGATTCGTAATGCCGCGGAAGTCGCGGATGCGCGGAAAGGTCAGCTGCGTGAGACGTGTGAGGAAATCCCACATGCGCTTGCCGCGCAACGTCACCATCGTTCCGACCACCATGCCTTCGCGGATTTTGAAGCTGGCGATGGACTTCTTGGCTTTGGTCTTGACCGGCTTTTGTCCGGTGATGCGGCGCAAGGTCTGTTCGACCGTTTCAAGGACTTTCGGATCCTTGATGCCCTGTGACAATCCGACAGAAATCGTAACCGACGTGACCTTTGGTACGGCCATGCGGTTGGTAATCCCGAATTGCTTCGTCAATTCCGGGACGATCTCCTTATTGTAGCGTTCTTGGAGTGTCATAGATTTAGGCAGTGCGCTTATTATGGCGAACCGGTTTGCCGGATGCGCCGATCGGCTGCACATTCGACGCATGAATCGGCATGGAGAACTCGATCACCTGACCCTTGTCCCCTGTTTTGCCGCCACGCGAGCGCATGTGCTTCTTGGTCATGTTCACGCCTTCGACAACCACGCGGTTCTTCGCCGGCATGACCTGGATGATCTTTCCTTTCTTACCCTTGTTCTTGCCGGCAATAACGAGCACCTCGTCGCCGGTTTTGATTTGGAGTTTGTGCATAGGATTAGATCACTTCCGGGGCCAAAGAGACGATCTTGGAAAATCCACGGGCGCGCAACTCGCGAGCCACCGGTCCAAAGATACGTGTTCCCTTAGGTTCCTTGTTTTTCAAATCGATGATAACGCCGGCGTTCTCGTCGAAGCGGATATAGGTGCCATCCGGACGGCGCGTCTCCTTGCGCGTACGCACGAGCACGGCCTTCACCACATCCGACTTTTTGACGGCACCGCGCGGGTCGGCAATTTTGACGACACACGTGACGACATCGCCGAGTACGGCGTAGCGCTTCTTGTAGCCTCCGATAACCTGAATCACCTGGAGCAACTTGGCTCCGGAGTTGTCGGCAACGGTCAGCATTGAGCGGTGTTGTACCATATTATTTTGCTTCAATAACGGTCGAGACGTAGCGGAAATGCTTGTCTTTGGAAATCGGACGGCATTCCTCAAACGTAATCGTCGCGCCGTTCTTGCAAGCGGCATCCGGATCATGGACCTTGAATTTCTTCGAGATCGTGAAGTACTTGCCGTACTTCGGATGCGCCTTGCGACGATCCACGCGAACCACAGCCGTCTTGGACATTGCCGTGGAAACGACAACGCCTTGGAGGCGGCGAGGCTGGGTTTTAGGAGTAGTGGATGTCATAGATTAGGTGTTCGTACTTGTCTCGGGCTTCTTGTTGGCGAGAACAGTCATGATACGTGCGAGCTGACGCTTCTTGGCGCGGATGTCACGGACTTTTCCGTGCTGGCGAGTGGCGATCTTGAAACGAAGTTCCCGGATCGATCCGCGCAGTTCATCGGCCTCGCGAGCGAGCTCGACGGCGGACTTCTGCAGTAATTCTTTAGCGGCCATATGCGTAGAGGTTATTTGCTGATGAACTTACACACCGGTGAGGGCTTGTAAGCCGCTCCTTGCAAAGCCTCCTTGGCCTGATCGGGAGTGACGCCGTCCATCTCGTAGATCACGGTGCCGGGACGAATGACCGCTACATAGTGGTCAACCGCACCTTTACCGGATCCCATCGGCACTTCATTACCTTTCTTGGTAATCGGTTTGTCCGGGAAAACGCGGATCCAGACCTTACCGCCCTTCTTGATGTAGCGCGTGAGCACGCGGCGGCCGGCTTCGATTTCCTGGCTCGAGATCCAGGCCGGAGTCATTGCCTTCAAACCATAGCTTCCGAAGGACAACTCAAGCTTGGTCGTCGCCGTACGGATATTCCGGGCGCGGCCTTTATGCCACTTGCGATGCTTAACTTTTTTTGGAATCAACATATGGTTGGGATTAGGCAGCGGCCGGAGCTTCCGGAGCCGGAGCCGACGGAGCCGGCGTTACATCGCGGCGCGGGGCGCGCGGTCCGCGGTCGCCATCACGTCCGCCTTCACGGCGTCCGCGCGACGGAGTCGTCGGCTGATACTGATTCAAACGATCTTGTGCAAACACGTCGCCGCGGTAAATCCAGACCTTGACGCCAATGGCGCCGGCCATGGTTCGGGCCGTGTCGGCAGCGTAATCGATATCCGC
>CAZYKJ010000014.1:0-4532 GCA_964648065.1 uncultured Gammaproteobacteria bacterium | reverse complement strand
TTTTGACGCGTTCAATCGCCATCTTCAAGACGCGGCGGAACGGCATGCGGCGCTCCAAGTCGCCGACAACGCCTTGCGCAACCAATACGGACTCAAGCGACGGACGGCTCACTTCAATGACGGAAAGCGTCATCTGCACCGTCTTCGTCTTGCCCGGGAAAAACTCCTTAAGCATTTTCTTTTTGAGACCATCGGTGCTTTCACCGCCACGACCGATTACCAAACCCGGCTTGGCACAGAACACCGTGACACCGATCGTTCCACGCGAACGCTCGATCTCGACGCGGTTCAAGCCTGCATCCTTCAATTCCTTCTTGAGATAATCGCGAATCGAAAGATCCTGGCGCAAGTTGGCGCGGTAGGCATCATCACGCGCCATCCAGCGCGACGGCCACGTGGTCGTCATTCCGAGGCGGAAAACTTTTGGGTTTACTTTATGTCCCATAGGATTAGGCGTTGGTCTTCTTAGCGGCGCGCGGCTTGGCAACCTTCACGGCTTTTTCCGCCGGCTTGGTCGCAACAGCCTTGGACTTACCTTTCTTGCCCATCTTTTCATCCGAGAGCACGAGATTGATATGCGTCGTGCGCTTGCGGATCGGGGCCGCTCGTCCAAAGGCGCGCGGACGCGAACGGCTCAAGGTCGGACCGCCATCAGCCGTAATGGTCTTGATGAACAGCGTCTCCTTGTCGAGATGAAAATTGTGCTCGGCATTCGCCATCGCGGAGCGGAGCAATTTAAGCACCGGCTGTGCGGCAAGTTTCGGCAGGAAGTTCAAGCGCGTCTCGGCAGCCCGGACAGGCAAACCGCGAACGGCATTCACAACCAAGCGCACCTTGCGGGGCGACATGCGGAGAAAACGGAGGGAAGCGTGTACGTCCATATTATTTTTTGGCAGCCGGAGCCTTAGCAGCCGGAGCGGCAGCCGGAGCGGCTGCAGCAGCTTCCGACGTCTTGGCCAGCTTGCCACCATGACGGGTAAACTTGCGCGTCTGTGAGAACTCGCCCAACTTATGACCAACCATGTTCTCAATCACGAGAACCGGAATATGCAGCTTGCCGTTGTGCACGCCAAACGTCATTCCCACCATTTCAGGTGTGATCGTCGAGGCACGAGACCAGGTCTTGATAACCGTTTTGGAACCAGGCCCAGCCTTTCGGACTTTCTCCAAAAGCTTGGCGTCGGTAAACGGTCCTTTTTTGAGACTGCGTGACATAAGAGGTTAGAGTTTCTTGCCCTTGCGGCGCTGGATGATGAGCTTGTTCGAGGAGAGGTGGCGCTTGCGCGTCTTCACGCCGAGGGCGTGCTTGCCCCACTTGGTCTTGGCGTACTTCATACCGATCGGATGCTTACCTTCACCACCACCGTGCGGGTGATCAACCGGGTTCATGACCTTACCGCGAACCGTCGGCTTAATACCGCGATGACGCATGCGGCCGGCCTTGCCCCAACGGACCAAGTGCCAGTCCGGATTCGACACCGTGCCGATCGTGGCCATACAGGATTTCGGTACGCGGCGCGTCTCGCCGGACGGAAGTTTGATAACGGCCCAATCGTCTTCCATGGCCATGAACTCAATGCGGTTGCCGGCGCCATGCGCAAGCTGTCCGCCCTTGCCCGGAGCCAATTCGACGGAGTGCACCAAAGCACCAACCGGAATCTTACTAAACGGCAAACGGTTACCAACGGAAATTTCTGCTTCATTCAAAGAGGACATCACGACATCCCCCACCTTCAAACCTTCCGGTGCGAGAATGTAGCTCTTCACGCCGTCCTTGTAGTTGATCAACGCGATACGTGCGCCGCGAGCCGGGTCGTATTCGATCGTTGCAACCGTAGCCGGAATATCAAAGCGCGTGCGCTTGAAGTCGACATCGCGCAAAAAGCGCTTGGCTCCGCCGCCTTGGTGTCGGACGGTAATCTTTCCATTTGTGCGACCCGCATGGGTTTTACGAATGGAAATCAAGGACTTCTCCGGATTGGACGTTGTGACGTCGGAGAAATCTTGTACCGAGATGTTTCGCTGTCCGATCGTAACCGGACGAATTTTCTTGATAGGCATAGGAGTTTAGACGCCTTCGTACAGACTAATCGTCTGGCCCTTCTTCAAGGTAACCAGCGCCTTCTTGGTATCCTGGCGATAGCTCATGCGCTTGCCGCGGCGAACCGGCTTGCCACTCAAGTGAACCATGTTCACGCGCTCGACATTGACGCCGTACTGCGCCTCAACCGCCTTGCGTACCGAAATCTTTTCGGCCGAGAGCGGCACCACGAACACATAGGTTCCCGTATCCGCCAAACGAGCAGCCTTTTCGCTCACCATCGGCTTGGTAAGCAAGCGCGTAGCGGACAAGCTTACCGTCTTGGTTGCCGACGGCTTGGATTCAACATCCTTAACCTTGGCCTTGGTCGTCTTTTTGACGGCCGGCTTTTTCACCGTCTCCTTTTTCGGAGCGGCGTCAGTCTTCTTCGTCAATCGGTCTAGTAAGGACATATGTTTAGGCGGTATGGATAGACTCGAAAGCCGGAACCGCATCCTTCAAGAATGCAACCGAGCGATACGTAAGAACGTCCTGCAAGTTGACGGTGTTAGCCGTAACCAACTTGATGTTCTGGATATTGCGAACCATGCGGAGCAAGGCCGGATTCGAAGAAGCGGAAATGAGCAACGTGTTGCGCTCAAGCGGCAGCTTCTTGATCATCATGGCGATCTGCTTCGTCTTCGGAGCATCGGTCTTGATGGACTCAATCGCGATCATCTTTTTATCGATAACCTTGTCGGACAAAGCCATAAGCAAAGCCGTGCGCTTGGCCTTTTTGTTGACCTTCACCGAGAAATTGCGTTCGGACAAAGGACCAAAAGCGACACCACCACCGACCCACTGCGGGTTACGCGTGGAACCTTGGCGGGCGCGGCCCGTTCCTTTTTGCTTCCACGGCTTTTTACCACCACCGCGAACTTCACCCTTGGTTTTGGTGTGGGCAATCGAGCGACGTGCATTGTTGCGCTGGGCGAGCATGACTTCATGTACCAATGCCTTGTTCGGCTTCAAGCCAAACAGCGCCTCGTTGAGGGCCAATTCACCGACGGCTTTGCCGTCCTGATTGTAGATGGAAATGGAAGGCATATTAGGCGGTAATGATTTCAAGAATCGCATGACGAGCACCCGGAACCGCTCCCTTGAGCGCCAGGATTCCGCCATCGCGAACTTCCACGACCTGAAGATTCTTCACCGTGACGCGGTCGTCGCCCATGTGTCCGCCCATGCGGCGGCCCTTCAACACGTGCTGAACACCACCGGCACCGATGGAACCCGGCATACGCGCTTGGTCCTTGTGACCGTGCGTCGTTGGATGACCGTGGAAACCATGGCGCTTCACGACACCCTGGAAGCCCTTACCCTTGGAAATACCGATCACATTGACATAATCACCCGGCTGGAAAATTCCGGCCTCGATCGCGTCGCCGCGCTTCAGCGTATTCTCGCCTTCCACGCGGAAATCGCGCAGAGTGCTCATCAAGGTCAAATCTTTCAAGTGTCCGGCTTCCGGTTTGGAAAGCTTCTTCACTTCGCGGAAACCGAGCTGAATAGCGGCTACGCCATTCACATCATCGGTTTTAATTTGCGTAACAATGCAAGGCCCAGCTTTAACGAGAGTCACGGGAACAACCGTGCCGTCAGCAGCATGGACTTGCGACATCTCGAGTTTTTCTCCAAGAATGAATTTCATATCGGATTGGTCGCGGATAAAATCGTCGGAACAAAAAGGCCCGGAATCTGCGGACGATCGGAAATCGCCTTCAAATTCCGGGCCGTGCCCGTCTTGAATGGATTTGCGATTCTCTGCAGGGAGGTTATCTACGCCGTGTGCGAAGAACTTTCTCCTTGGGAACCTTTGTTGTGAACAATACTTACTTCTTACATCTTGATCTCTACATCCACACCCGCTGGAAGATTGAGCGACGTCAGAGCGTCGATCGTCTTCGCATTCGGATCAAGGATGTCCACGATGCGCTTGTGAATTCGCATTTCGAATTGCTCGCGCGCATTTTTGTGGACGAAGGTGGAGCGGTTAACCGTCCACTTCTTCTTTTCGGTCGGCAGCGGCACGGGTCCGACAACTTTTGCGCCAGAGCGCTCGGCTGTCTCGATGATCGTGCGTGTGGCCTGATCGATAATCTTGTGATCGTACGCTCGGATCTTAATGCGGATCCGATGACTCGGCACGGCAGCGGCGTCTTTCGCGGCTGCGGCCTTGGCTTTTGCTTCGGGCATGGGGAGATCGGAGAGGACCATGTCATTCCTCTTCTCCGTTCATCCTCCGAACCGTTCGGATGATCGACGGAGAAGAGGAAATCCTCTCTCGTTAATGTACTAAGCTTATTTAATGATCTTGGTAACAACACCGGCGCCGACCGTCTTGCCACCCTCGCGGATAGAGAAGCGCATCTTGTCTTCGATAGCGACCGGAGCAATGAGCTTGACCGTCATCTTAACGGTGTCGCCCGGCTGCACCATGGCCACTTCGGCC
>CAZYKJ010000013.1:8273-12188 GCA_964648065.1 uncultured Gammaproteobacteria bacterium | reverse complement strand
CACGCTCACCGCATCCACCTTTTCCATAATCTTCTTCACAAAACTCGCCACCTTCTCCACTTCCTTCGGCGGCACCTCAAAGAGCAATTCATCATGAACCTGCAACAACATACGACTGGCAGGGGACACGCTCGGCAATTTCTCTGCAATTTCAATCATCGCGAGCTTGATTAAATCCGCCTCCGTTCCCTGCACCGGCATATTGATAGCCATGCGTTCTGCTCCGGCGCGCACCATGGGCAGTGCCGAATGAATTTCCGGCAAATAGCGCTTGCGTCCAAACAATGTCTCGACATACCCCTTCTGTCGCGCCGACTCCTTCGTCTCCACCATATACTTTTTGATTCCCGGATACGCTTGGAAATACTTCTCAATAAATTCACGCGCTTCCTTAAACGAGATCCCCGCCGATTGCGCCAAACCCTGCGGCCCCTGTCCAAAAATCAAACCAAAATTAATCGCTTTGGCAATTCTTCGCTGATCCTTCGTCACATCTTTCAAGGCAATATTCCAAATCGACGAAGCCGTAGCCGTATGAATATCCTCGCCCTGCTTAAAAGCCGCGAGCATCGCCTTGTCATTGGCAAGTTCCGCAACCAATCGAAGTTCGATCTGCGAATAATCGCATGACAACAGTTCAAAACCCTCGCCCGCGACAAATGCACGGCGAATCTTCCGTCCCAATTCCGTTCGAATCGGAATATTCTGCAAATTCGGATCTGTAGATGACAAACGCCCCGTCGCCGCTACAGCCTGATCATAAGTCGTATGAATTCGTCCCTCCTCATCCGCCTGCGTCGGTAACGTATCGACATAGGTCGAAAGCAATTTCGAAACCTCGCGATAATCTTCGATGAGCTCGATAATCGGATGCGATCCGCGTAACTTTTCCAATTCCGGCGCAGCCGTAGAATAGCCCGTCTTTCCTCGCTTAACTCCCTTGGTCGGCAATCCAAGTTTTACAAATAAAATCTCCGCTAATTGAGTAGGGGACGCAGGATTCAAATCCGTTCCGGCAATCTCGGCAATCTTTTTTTCAATAGACGCCTTAGCCTTTGACATCTCCTTCGACAGCTTCTTCAGATATTCCGTATCAATCTTAATGCCGACTTTTTCCATGGCAAACAAAACCGGAATAAGTGGGAGTTCAAAACGTTCCAAGACCTCATTTAGCTTCTCTTCCTTCAAACGCTTCTGCAAAGGCTCAACACAAGCCGCTATCACATCCACCTCATCAAAAGCCGAGCTATCCGTTCCAATCTGAATACCTACAAAACTCGATGCGATAGCGCTCAAATCATGATTACGTTCGCCGGCGCCCAACATATACGCCCCCAACATCAAATCAAAGGCCCAATGCTTAATCTTCAAACCCGTCGCATCGATTTGCCACATCTCGTCCTTCGCATTATGCGCGACAAGTTCGGCCTTATCGAGCATTCCCTGAATCTCTTTATTGTGTTTTTCAATCATCGCATCCGAAAAAAGATACGAAGTTTTTTCCGTCGCAAAAATAATTCCACCGGCCTCATTCGCAAACAAAGCACTCTGAACATTGCGCACGCTACGCACAATCACTTGCTTCGACTTCTTCAAATCCTCCAAAGCCTTCTTCGACTCCGCATCCGTCTTCACATCGATACGCTCCAAAGAAACCTTTAGTCCCTTAATCGGCTCGCGCTTCGGAACAACTCCTGGTACAAACTTCTCTTTCTTTTTCGTACCGCCTTTTTCCAAACGTGCAACCAAAGACTTGAATCCGTTCTCATGCAAAAAAGACAAAAAAGCTTCACGATCCTTCGGAAAAGCATGCGTCTCCGCTTTCCACTTGATCGGCACATTCTTCACAATCGTCACGAGCTTTACCAATTCCGGCAAATCTTTTTCCGCTCCTAACAATTTCTCACGCGTCCCTTCGCTAATCCCCGCGTCCTTCTTCTTCGCCGCCTTGATAATCTCTTTCAAATTTCCATACTTCAAAAGCAAATCCGTCGCGCCCTTCTCGCCGATACCTTTAATTCCCGGAAGATTATCCGACGGATCTCCGCGCATCGCCTTATATTCCAAAAACTGATCCGGCGTCAGACCATATTCTTCCTTCACAAGCTTCGTATCATATCGCTTCGTCTCGCTCACACCTTTCACGAAAGCAAGAACATCGATTCCCGGACGCACCAACTGAAGCGCATCACGATCTCCCGTCACAATCGTCACATCCCATCCCGCCTTCGACGCCTGCTCCGCAATTGTTCCCAACAAGTCGTCCGCCTCAAATCCATCCAACTCATAATTCGGAATGCCAAAAGCCGCAAAACCATCCTTCACCCAAGGAATCTGCGCATACAATTCATCTTCCTTCTCCACACGATTCGCTTTGTATTCCTTATACGCCTCATGTCGAAATGTTGGCGCTTCCGTATCCCAGCAAGCCACAAATGCATCCGGCTTATCGTCTTCGACAAGCTTCATCACAGACATCAACATGCCATACACACAATTCACCACTTCACCCTTTGGATTGGTGAGCGGTCGAATGGCATGCCAAGCACGATGCAGCAGGGCATTAGCATCCAATAGATAGAGACGTTTCTTCATGGCGATAGCATGACAGGAACCGGCTAGAAAAAGAAGCACCCCCCGGTCCGATGTACATCGGACCGGGGGGCTTCAGAAATTCAGAGACTGCTAGCCATGAGATACGGCCACTCCGTCAGACGGAGGTCTTCGAGTGGTCGGCGGATGGCGTACCACCCATCAGTCAAACAACGCCGTTGAAGAAGCAGGGACGTCATACGCAAGCCGTTCTTGGCGCGCCGAAACTGTCCCGAATCATCGGCTTCAAGGGCAACACCGGTCACTTTCTCGGGATGGCTCCACATCGGAGCACGGCCTCGCTCGAGCGTGAGCAGGCTCTCTTCTTCATCACCGAGCTGAACAAGACTCATCAGGTGTCCGTCGAGGTTCCGCACCAATCGGCTCGCATCGACGAGCCGCTTCTTATGCGGGAGCAACGCTGCCGGACGCCAATCAAGCGGACCCTCATGAGGCACGAGAGCCGTCGAGATCTCGAACAGCTCATCACAAGCGCTTCTCTTGAGCGCATACACGCGCTCCTCGCTAACATCCAAACCGAAGACGATATAGCCAATCGATCCGGGTGGCGACAAATCCTCCCAAGATCCGCCGCGACGCATGAGGCAGCACTCGGGTTCACCCATCATCCTGATCTGGTAGATGGGGGCACGTGTATCCAAGTCGTTGAGATTGCGCATCGCATCAGCGATCTCGCTCAAGATCTGAGGCGTCTTGAGCAGCTGCCGAAGATCGGCGCCGCCCGTCAAAAACACGCTTCGGCTGATCGCGTACATGCCGCGAATCGGAATCTCGTCCTTGGGTGTCCGCACGAATCGCTCGGAAGGCGTTCTAGGAAGCACCGAAAGGCGCATCATGACATCGCCCTTTTCGGGTCGAGCGGTCAGCTGAACCAGTCGCACGCCGGCCTGCTGCTCAAAAGCGCAGGCAAACTGATTGAGCGAAACAACGATCTCGGGCGTGTCAGGAAACGTGTGTTCGTGACGAATCTCTGGGTCGGTCATGCCAGCTCCTGAATGGGAAAGTACATACCGCTTTTTTGAAGCGGGTTTGCAGGATACATCAATTTGGCAAATGTGTAAAGACTAGAATCCTCCAACCTTGCGAAAAACACGGCTAATCGTTAATATCCCCCAACATGGCGTGGTAGCCAAGTGGTAAGGCACGGGTCTGCAAAACCTGTATTCGAGAGTTCGATTCTCTCCCACGCCTCCAAACAAAAATCCCCCAAAATGGGGGATTTTTGTTTAGCTGTTCACGTCGTTAGAAGCGACGATATACGGCTGTTCAATCGGTTCGGCGGCCGGACCAAATTTACCAACC
>CAZYKJ010000013.1:3884-8263 GCA_964648065.1 uncultured Gammaproteobacteria bacterium | reverse complement strand
TTTGGTATTCCGCCGTGCGGCCTTTCCATTGGTCCCAATTCTTTTCACCCGTACCCATTTCAATCACTTCAATCGGGATATTGCGCTTATAACCGTACTTGATAGCCGTGTCATAATCCGCAACCCAAATATCAACGCGATAGGAATAACGAGCATTCATGCGGTCATGCACCTCAAAGATCTTGTCTCCAAAAATCGTCGGAATACGGATCTTGGTACCGATCGGCAACACGTTCGTCGCGACATAACCGTCGCGAACAACCGAACCGTCAGCCGTGATAAACGGGGAACCATCACACTCGCCAACGCGCGACGTATAAGCCGTCGAATCCATACGAATCGTCTTGATGGTCGGCGGGCGAACAACCGGAGCAGTAACAACATTGTCATTGTTTTGCTCAACCGGCGTTTTATTCACCAAGATCGTCGGGATAAAACCAGCAGCCATAACCACCGGCGTACCGGATTGAACGCTAACCAAAACCAAGGCCAAGACCGCAAGGAGCGTCTTCTGGGCAGCTTGATACTGGTTGATAATGCGTTTCATAGCTATAGTTGGAGTGAGATTTTTAACAGGAAATCATAACATAAAAAAGCCCTTTTGTCAAGGGTTTTAGGCCATAAAATGTCTAATATTAGCCAAGTTTTCAATAAGATCCGCTCTAACTTGCGCCGCTTTTGGAAAAAGCCCGGTGCTGGAGCTATTTCTTTGCTAAAAATGGGCCTTTTAGCTCTTTTAGCCTTAGGAATTATCGGTTTTTTCCTTTTCACTCTTTTAGCCGCCTGGGTTAGCCGCGACTTGCCGGACCCGAACGCCCTCATCACCCGCGACGTTCCTCAGTCCACAAAAATCTACGATCGCACCGGCACGCATCTTCTCTATGAGATTCACGGCGACGAACGTCGTACGCTCGTCAAAATCCAAGACATTCCGGACTCGATGCAAAAGGCTGCCATCGCCATCGAAGACCGCATGTTCTATTCCCATCATGGTATTTACTGGCAGGGCTTAATCCGTGCTGGGGTCATGAGTATTGTGAAGGGTCAAAAATTACAGGGAACGTCCACGCTCACGCAGCAGCTTGTCCGCAACGCCATTCTCACCACCGAGCGCTCCTACACCAGAAAGCTGCGTGAAATTATTTTGTCGCTTCAAATCGAACAAAAATATTCCAAGGATCAAATTCTCCAGCTCTATCTGAACGAGATTCCGTTCGGCTCAAACATCTACGGTGTCGAGTCGGCCGCGCAAAATTATTTTGGCAAAGGCGCCAAAGATTTATCGCTCGATGAAAGCGCTTTGCTCGCCGCCATGATTCAGCGTCCGGATTATTTTTCCCCGTACGGCACCGGTCTCGCCGGTGATCATCGCGTTCAACTCGTCGATCGTCAGCATATTGTCTTGAATAAAATGGCCGAAGAAGGCTTCATCACGCAGGATCAAGCCGACGCCGCCAAGAAAGTCGACACACTCAAAGAAATTAAGCCGCGCCGCATCGCCGATATTTCCGCACCGCACTTTGTCATGTATGTCCGCGATCAATTGATTGAAAAATACGGCGATCGCACGGTAACTCAAGGCGGTCTCAAGGTTACGACCACGCTTGATTGGGACATGCAGCAAGCAGCAGAAGACGAAGTCAAAAAAGGTGTTGACGCCAAAGGCACGCAATACAAATTCACCAATGCCGCACTCATCGCCCTTGATCCAAAAACCGGACAAGTCTTGTCGATGGTCGGTTCCAAAGATTTCTTTGACGATGAGCATGATGGTCAATTCAACGTCACGCTTTCCTCGCGCCAGCCGGGTTCCAGCTTCAAGCCCATCGTCTATGCGGTTGGTTTTATGCGCGGTTACCTCCCGCAAACCCAGCTCTGGGATGTAAACACGGTTTTCAAAACTGACATTGGAACCTACGCCCCGCACAACTATGACGGCAGAGAACATGGCCCGGTTTCCATCCGCCAAGCCCTGGCCGGATCGCTCAACACGCCGGCTGTAAAAATGCTGTACTTGGTCGGCGTTGGACGTGTCCTCGATTTCGCCGACACACTCGGCTACACCACGCTCAGCGATCGCAGCCGCTTTGGCCTCTCGCTCGTACTCGGCGGCGGTGAAGTAAAACCGATTGAGCATGCTGCAGCTTTTGGTGCCTTTGCCACCGAAGGCAACTGGTTCCCGCAATCCTCGATTCTGCGCGTTGAAGACAATACCGGCGCCGTACTCGAGGAGTGGAAAGCCCCCGAAGCCCGCCGCGTCATGGACCCGCAAATCTCCCGTCTCATAAGCGACATTCTGTCCGACAATAATGCACGCACCTACATTTTCGGCAGCAAAAACTATTTGACGCTCCCGGATCGTCCGGTTGCCGCCAAAACCGGTACCACCAACAACAACCACGATGCTTGGACCGTCGGCTACACGCCGGATCTCGTCTCCGCCGTCTGGGTCGGCAACAACGACAACACGGAAATGAAAGCAGGTGCTGACGGCTCCATCGTCGCCGCTCCGATTTGGCAGGGCTTCATGAAGCGTGCGACCAAAGGCAAGCCCGTTTCCAAGTTCACCCCTCCTGATCCGCCGGAAACAAACAAGCCGGCAATTCTTGGAAAGGTCTTCGAGCACTTAATCAAAGTCAACTCGCTTACCGGCAAACTCGCCACTGATCAAACGCCGCCCGAGCTCGTCACCGAACGCATCGGCCGCGAAGCACATTCCATTCTCTACTACGTCGACAAGGATGATCCGACCGGACCTCCTCCGTCGAATCCGGCTGATGATCCGCAATTCGGAAACTGGGAAGCCGCTGTTCAAGCCTGGGTTGCAAAGACGCAATGGAACGCAACCTCAACCATCCCGACGGAAACGGACACGAGTTTCACCAATGAAACGCGTCCGCAAATCACGATCTTCACT
The DNA here is from genome assembly GCA_964648065.1 of uncultured Gammaproteobacteria bacterium. Taxonomy (GTDB): domain Bacteria; phylum Patescibacteriota; class Patescibacteriia; order 2-12-FULL-60-25; family 2-12-FULL-60-25; genus CAIXDN01. The sequence continues at coordinate 5,346 of CAZYKJ010000013.1, read as the reverse complement.
CCTTCACAAAACAGTTCGATTCTCTCGCGCCAAAGCCAAGTCGCTCTGGGCGTAACCGGCGCGAGGCCAATTGTCCGTGTCGAAGCCTTCGTTGACGGGATTCCGGTCGGTTCACAAAGCACCGAACCTTGGAACATCAACATCCGCATTCCAAATCGCGTGAGCAAAGGGTTCCGCACGCTCCTCGTCCGCGCCTATGATCAGCTCGGACAATGGGGCGAGGCGAGCGTCTCCTTCAATCTCGAAGCCGACCTCGACCCAAGCGAACCGACCATGTCGATTGTCTCTCCACAAGCAGGAGAAACCTGGTCACGCGCCGCCTTCCCGAAAACCATTAATATTCGTCTGGAAAATCCGTCGCAATACGATCGCATTGATGTTAGCTTCATCGGACCCGATGGCGTTGATCGCAATGTCGGCTCGCAAAACTTGCCAAGCCAAAACGACATCACCTTCCGCGTCCCCGCCGGACCTCCGGCAGGTCACTACGATCTCGTCGTCAAAGCCAAAAAAGCCAATGTCGATCAATTCGATCGCATTCAAACCACCATCACGGTCACAGAATAAAAGAAAAAGCCCTCTGATTGGAGGGCTTTTTCTTATTGTCGAATCGGCATCACGATGTAGCGGAAACCTTCCTGATCCTTTGGCGTAACCACCATCGGATTCATGCCATCAATCATTCGAATTTGCACCTGATCCGTTCCAATCGTTGCGAGACCATCGGCAATGTAACGGAAGTTCAACGTCACTTTATTCGCGTCGCCTTCGACATTCGCCTTAAGTGTCGTGCTATGCGCACCCGTTCCCGTATCAGCTGACGAAACCTTCAATCCTTCGCCCGGAATAAAATCAAAGTGGACATCAAACAAACCTTGTCGCGAGAACAAAGACGCCGCACGAATGGCTTTCTGCAGTTCTGATCGCGAAATCATCGTCGTTGTCTTGAACTGCGTCGGGATAATCTGTCGATAGTCCGGAAAAGAAGCCTCAATCAATCGTGAAATCAATTCCACGTTTCCAAACGTCAGAACCATCTGGCTATCCGTGAGTGACCACTCAACTTGTTCTGGCATTCCCACATCATCTTTATACGCCGTCAAAATTCTCGCGGCTTCCTGCATCGCACGCGCAGGCACAATACATTTACCCTCCGTAGTAGATCCTGATGACTCGATTGGAATAACACGTTCGCTTAATCGATAGGAATCCGTCGCCGCCATCACAAGCATCCCTGGCTGTTGGCTATGAAAGAAACAAGCAACACCAGACAACTCAGGACGGGACTCTGAACTGGAGACAGCAAAAGCTACTTGTGAGATAGCATTTCGCAAAGCCTCAGCTTTCAAATGATATCCACCTTCCTTCGCTAACTTCGGGATAAGCGGAAACTCCGAGCTCGCCATTCCCTTGATCGTCGTCGATGAACCATCCGCCTTAACCTCTAAAACGTCGTCTGTGA
>CAZYKJ010000013.1:254-3874 GCA_964648065.1 uncultured Gammaproteobacteria bacterium | reverse complement strand
GAGCTCCACCTTCCCGGCCGGAAGGAGCCCGATATAGTCCTGAAGCAGCTTAGCGGGCACCGTGAACTCTCCAGCAGCCTCTACCCGTCCACGTACCTGTGCAGAAACCGCCATCTCTAAATTCGTCGTCGATAAGCGAAGCCCTCCGGCATCCGTCTTCAACATGACATTTGCCAATATCGGCAAGTTCGCATTCTTCCCCGAGATATGACTTACGAGAGACAATCCCTGAAGAAGGTTCTCTTGAGTACAAGCAAAATGCATATTGAGTTCGGTCTGATATTTGCACTCCGTGTTCCCTTAATCAAGTAAATATATAAACAGTAGTAGTAATAAGGCATGTGGATACTGTGCACAACAGAAAACGTGGCTTGTTACAGCCACGTTTCAAAACTTTTTTATCCACCATCTATCCGTATAGACGTGGGATGAAAGGTGTACACATTGTCCATCCCTCGAAAGTCTCAAACTTATCCGTCACTCACCCCCAAGTTTATCCCCATTTGCCCACAGGCTTATCCACAGAGTTTTTAGCCAATTATTGAGCTTGGCTATAGAGCTTCTCACGAATAACCGTCAGATCTCTCTTCAGCTGCTCATCATCTTTCAGCATCTTATTGATCTTGTCGCAGGCATGCATGGCTGTCGTATGATCGCGCCCGCCAACCTGATCGCCAATAGATGGATACGAACATTTTGCCTCTTCTCTTAGCAGATACATGGCGATCTGACGCGGAAAAGCCAGTCTGCGCTCGCGGCTTTTGCCCAACATCTCATCCATTGATAGATCAAAGTAAGCAATAACCGTTTCCAAGAGAAAGCGCGGCGTAATGGATCTTTTGTTTAAGGTTGGCGCAAAACTCTGCAAAAGAGGCTGTACAGATTGGAGTGTCGGCTGAATATTCTTAAATTGATGATACGCCACGATCTTATTCATCGCTCCTTCCAGTTCACGTACATTCGACTGAATAGCTCCGGCAATCGCATGCAGGATTTCCGTGCTCAGCGGATAGTTCTTTTCACGTGCCTTGGTCTGTAAAATCGCTACGCGAGTCTCAAAATCCGGTTTAGAGATATCGACCATCATTCCCCACTCAAAACGCGACTGCAAACGGCTTTCCAAGGTCTGAATATCCTTCGGCGGACGGTCGGATGTGATGACGATCTGCTTATTATTCTGATGAAGTGCATTGAAGGTATGGAAAAACTCCTCCTGCGTACCCTCTTTGCCCGTCAAAAACTGGATATCATCAATCAAAAGCACGTCTACCAAGCGATATTTGTCCTTAAAATCATTGATTTTACCTCCGCGTACCGACTGAATGAACTCATTCGTGAATCGCTCGCAAGTGACATAGCGCACTTTTGCCTCGCGATTACCTTCCAAGACATGATGACCAATAGCCTGAAGCAAATGTGTCTTGCCCATACCGGCTCCGCCATGAATAAACAGGGGATTATAGACATCGCCGATCTTGGCGGCCACGGCCTGACTCGCCGCATGTGCCAATTCATTGCTCTTGCCAACAATAAACGTCGGAAATGTGTAACGCGGATTCAATCCAATGTCATTCGTCGACGGTTCAATGCGATTTGCTTGCTCAAAACCCGCCATCACCTCGGCCGGAATCGGTTCCGGCATCTGGGCTTGCTCCTGTTGTATCGGCAAAACCGTCGTATTCTTCACTTCAATGCGATAGGTCACCTCGCGAATCGGTAAATTCGATGCATTGCGCAGCGCTTTCACGATCTGATCGTTATATTTCTTCTCCATCCACGCTTTGGTGAAGGTATTTGGCACCGCCACCACGGCTTTTGTTCCATCAGCCGAAATTAAATACGTATTTTTGAACCAAGTCGTAAAATTCGCCTTCGAAAGTGTGAGCTCAAGCTCACCGAGCGCTGCTTGCCAAAGGGCTTGTTGATCCATAAGAAAAAAATCATTCCGATCATTCCAATTGTGCATAACTATGTCAAACCTGTGGAGAATACCAGCAAATAAGACATGACACTTGCATATTTTAGCGAAATCCTATAGTATTGGCCCGTTATCAAATTATATGGCAACCAAGCGAACCTATCAGCCAAAAAAGCGCCGCCGAGCCAAAGTGCACGGTTTTCGCTCACGCATGTCCACCAAAAAGGGACGTGAAGTTTTGTCACGCCGCCGCTCCAAAGGACGCCGCGTTTCCGCGATCAAGACCGTCGTAAAGCGCTCCCGTCGCTAAGGGAAAAGGGCCGGAAATCGCTGTTGCGAACTTCCGGCTTTTTATTTTCCCGTATACTGTCTTCATTATGCTTCCCAAAGTCGAGCGCCTGCGCCGCGCCAAGGATTTTGCGCTTCTCTCGCAGAAAGGACGGGTTGTTTACAGCCCGTTTTATGCGTTGCGACTCCGTCAGAGTAAAACGCCAACCAAAATCGGTTTCGTAACCTCAACCAAAGTTTTCAAAACCGCGGTCGCACGTAATCGCGCCAAGCGACGCATGCGCGACATCCTCCGCCAGCTCCGTCCGACATGGCCTGCCAACATGGATTTGCTTTTCATCCTCAAAATCGAAGTCCTCAAAGCCGACGCCAAAGAACTACACGCGATGGTCGTGCGCTCCTTCGAAAAAATTCCCGAAGCCCTCACCAAACCGCCGGCTCCGCGCAAACCAAAAGCACGCCGCAAAACATCCGTCGTCTTCAAAAGCGAAACATGATTCTCCTCGAGATCCCAACTCGTCTCGCCCAGGGACTGATTCGGTTATATCAAAAGACTTTGTCACCAGATCACGGACCCTTCCGTGATTATTTTCCCTATCGCGTCTGCAAATTCCATCCGACCTGCTCGCAATACGGCTACGACGCCATCGGTAAATACGGTTTCGTCCGCGGCTCCATCATGGCTTGTAAACGCGTGCTCCGCTGTCATCCCTGGAGTCTCGGCGGTCACGATCCGGTCGTCTAAACTTCAAGCATCGCCCGCACATCCTCGTGAGGCAAGGGAATCTCGATGCGCTTTCTTTTGCCCGTGCTTCCTTTGTCTATTGAGATTTCCGAAGGTGCGAGTCCAAGTTTTTTCGCCAAAAAGCGAATGAGTTCATCATTCGCTTTTCCATAAACCGGCCGTGCCGCCAATCGAATTTTTAACGCACAATCATGCATGCCAACGATCTCCGTGATCGAAGCATTCGGAACGACAGTGACGAGTAAAAACATTTACTTAATACACTCCTTCTTCAACCACTCCAATGTCCGGCGATTGCGCATTTGAATGCTCACATAATCGCGATAGTCCGGTGAGATCACACGCTCGCGCGTCTCTGCATCTCCTTCCGGAACCTGTGCCAGGATGCGATCGAGTTCCGTATCAATATCATCGTCTGAAACTTCGACTTTTTGCTCCTCGGCATACGCCTTGATGAGCACAGCCGTCTGCACGCGGCGAATAGCTTGCTTCACCAAGTCGAGCATCAATTCCGGCTCCGACTTCTTGATGGAAGCCGTGTACGAGCTGTCGACCGCAGCGGCGGGCTGGTTGGCACCGTTGGAGCCAAAATTGTCGCTGCCGGCAAAAGCGCTGCCGGAAATGGCAAGGAGGGCGGCGGTGGCAAGGATGATCTTCTTCATTTCAAGT
>CAZYKJ010000013.1:0-244 GCA_964648065.1 uncultured Gammaproteobacteria bacterium | reverse complement strand
CCATTTCATACCCTGTTCTTCAACGCCATGCTGAAGTTCAAGCTTCATGCGGCGCACCTCCTCGTTAATCAAGATTTCCGGCACCTCGCTAAACTGCGCTTGATCGACGAGTTTCTCCAACATCTCGATTTCCGCCGCATCCGAAGCGCGATGGCTAATTTCCTCGGCCATATTTGTCTTCAGCTTCTCGCGCAAATCCGTCAGATTTTCCAATCCAAGCGTTTTCGCAAAGGCATCATCCACC
>CAZYKJ010000012.1:8258-13286 GCA_964648065.1 uncultured Gammaproteobacteria bacterium | reverse complement strand
GCTCTTCATCGGTAAAAGACGTGAATGGATTTTCATTCTTTGTCCCGCGCGAGATTTTCGCCGCCTGATCCACCACCATCATGGTATGAATCCATACATTTCCCTCCGGATGCCAGTCCGGTTCTTGCTCCGTATCCTCCAAAACCAATAATTCCGGATAATACTTCTCGATAATTCCGAGCTTATGCATCAACTCAAATCCGATCGAAGGCTGTAGCGCTTGCAGAAGAAGTTTTTTGATCTCACCCGTCACACGTTCCGCCGGCAAATGATCCAACTCTCCCGCATCCACCATCTTTTTCATGAGTGCGAACGTCTTTTTCTCAACCGTCAATCCGAAACGCGCCACAAATTGCACCGCGCGATAAACCCGCAAAGGATCTTCGACAAAACTCTTTGCATCCACGGCTTTCAAGATTTTATTCTTGAGATCTTCCGCTCCTCCAAACGGATCCATCAACTCTCCGCTCTTCAAATCGCGATACATCGCATTGATCGTAAAGTCTCGTCGTGACGCAGCCTCCTCCAAACTCATATTCGGATCACCTTCGACGACAAAATCTTTATGACCTTTTCCCGATTTCGACTCGCGACGCGGAATCGCTACATCGACATCGATTCCGTCACCAAGCATCACCTTGAACACACCAAATGAACGTCCAACCGTCTCCACATTTCCATCAAACAGCCCATGCAATTTCTTTTCCAGCTCCTCGCTCGTCATCCCGAACACTTCGACATCCGCATCTTTCGATTCAATTCCCAACAATCCATCACGAACAAAACCGCCCACCAAATAAGCACGGGGGAGTGATTTGCGAATCAATTCAATAGCTTCCTGCAACTTCATGCCAATAGTCTAGCAGAGATAGCCTGCTTCAACTCATCCAACCCAGCCCCCGTATGCGCCGAAACAAACATCGGCGTGAATGCGGCATATTCTTTCTTATTGATTTTCGCCGGCTTACGCTTCACCAAGTCCATCTTATTAAACACGTACATCTTCGGAATCGCATCAGCTTTAATTTGTTTCAGCACATCCTCAACTTCCGCAATTTTCTCGTGCACGTGTTTGTCACTCACATCGATCACATGCAGCAAAAGATCCGCATCAACCGTCTCATCAAGCGTAGATCGAAACGCGTCAATCAATTCCGGAGGCAAATCTTGGATAAAACCGATCGTGTCCGACAAAAGAATGTCCCGACCATCCACCCACATCTTTCCAACACGCGTATCCAACGTCGCAAACAACGCATTTGCCACATACGCCCCTTTTTTCGTCAGCGCGTTCAACAGCGATGACTTTCCCGCATTCGTATATCCAACGATCGAAACAGTTTTAAGTCCGATACGATCGCGACGCGCTCTTTGTCCGGCCCGCGACGTCGCCATGCGTTCCAATTCTCCCTTCAGCTTCTGTTCCTGTTGCGCCAAGTGGCGTTTCATGAGCTCTGTATTCGTCTCACCCTGACCGCCGCGTGTTCCTGTGCCTCCAGCTTGCTGCATAAGCTCCATTCCCATGCCATAAATTCGCGGACCCATATGGCGAATAGCCGCGAGTTTGATCTGCAGCTTCGCCTCCGCCGTTTTCGCGTGACGATCAAAGATTTTTAAGATGAGATCAACACGATCCCAAGCCTGCATATTCAATTTCGCCTTGCGCAACTCTTCATTCACGTTGAACATCTGCCCCGGCTTCAACAAATTATTGATAATCAAAACTTCCGCACGCTCCTTCCGCGCCAACTCGATAATTTCCTCCAACTTTCCCGTCCCAATATACGTCCGATAATCCGGCGTGCCCTTTTTCTGAATCAACTTCACAATAATCATCCCGCCATACGTGCCGGTCAGCAATTCCAACTCATCCAAACGCCGCTTGGCGATTTTCTCGTCCATCTGCGGCGGTATCACGTCTATCAAGATGGCACGCGGCTTATGAGAGATACGGGACATGGCCGCATCGTGGCATAAATTCCGAAAAATGCGAACGCCCCGACTCCAGTTCAGGAATCGGGGCGTGTAGTCAGGCGCTCGTCTTGCGCTTCTTCTCTTCTTCTTGTTCGAGGAGAGCTTCTATCTCCGCGAATTCGGGTGCCACGCGCACCTTGATCGGAAGCGGCTTCGGCAAGCCCTGTCGATAGCCCGACGTGTCTGCCTCAAGACGATCGATCTCGTCCTGAAGTTTGCGACCTTCGCGGACTTCTGCTTGCGTAGTTCAGGGGAAACATCGAAGAGGCGGTTCTGGGCCGTGTATCGATCTATAAGCACCGACCAAACTTCTTTCAGCCCCTTCAGTCCCTGAGACTCGTCCCGGAGTTTCCAGCTGACTATTTGTTTTTCATAGTCAACCTGTCGCGTCACCTGAGCATCGTCGTTTGCATTCACATGCCAGCTATAGTCTCCGTCATCATCTGTCCAGCCATGAGCACGTAAATGGTTGGCGTACTCGGCAGTATCAATGTGCTGGAGATGCGCTTCGATTCGTCGAATCTCTTGCAGAGAGTTTCTTATTTTTTTGCCGCAATCCCGAATCTCGCGCGCCAGCCTCCGATCCGGTCGATTCTGGTGGGTTCGATACAGCTTCACCAGAGCGCTGATCATCAAGAGGGAGAAAATCGCAAAGACGATCCACATGAGACCTCCAAAAGAGCGACGTCTGAACCTACTCGGCTTTCCTCTTTTTGTCAACCGTCAACGCCCCGACTCCAGTTAGGAATCGGGGCGTTTAGTTAGCTATCTGGCGGGGGATCGTCTGGTGGAGGATCACCGTCTCCCGGCTCGATGGGTGTGACTGCGCCGTCGGGGGAGGCGGTGCGATGATAGTCGTAGGACGGCTGCGACCAGACTTCCTCCTTTGGAATGAACTTCGCGGGCCTGTCCGACGAAGTCTTGGCGGAGTCGGGCTTGGGTGCCGGCCGAGTGTCTCGCGTCGAGAGGTGGAAGATGATCGCGGCGAGAACCGTGAGCGTGAGCCATCCGCCGATGAGCAAGTAGTCCCAGTGAAAGTGCATGCACACCAACCTTTCAACTATAAAACACCATAAATCGGCGTCTTTGTCAATCCATCCCCAGTTGATCCCTTGACAAAACTCCCAAAAAATCGAACGGAGTAGAGAGGCGGATGTCCCGCTCTCGCAAGGAGATAGCGATGCGTACCATCGGTTGTTTGTTTGTGCTCGCCTTCGTTCTTTTTACCCCGCTGAGCGCATGCGCGCTCAACCGCGGCGTCGAACCCGTCCCGATTTTCACGGATGCGGGTCCTGCCGCCGATGCTTCCGAGCCCTGCACTCCAGAGCCGGACGCTTCTCTCCCGACACCCGAGGCTATGTGGCCGCGTTCGCATCCGTCCGGAACCCTGCTCGTCGATCACGAGCAACAGTTCTGGATGGTGGGGGAGCGCGGCATGCGTCTGCCGGTTCGCAGCAGCGACGACATCGGCGCGGTCGGCTTGCTTCCGCGCGACGCCATCCCGATGACGCACGAGGAGGAACGCTGTCTCACGCCCGAGGCTAGCTACTGGACCGCGCCAAACTTCAATTGGTGGCCGGTCTATGGTCCGGACGAAAGCGATCACGGCCCCTTCGTTGTCGACTGGGAAGCGGGTTTCCGCTATCCCATCAGCCTCGAAGCTCTCAAAAGCTATGGCTACTACGTGAGCCAAATCGATAATTACGATGACCCGAGTATCGCTTGGTCCGATCTCGGCGTTGGCGATCCCATCGGTCTGCGCGAGGGCAGTATCGTGCATACCGAGTACGGTTTTATGTATGTCGTGCACGGACGATCCTTCTACCTCTCACCGCGCGACTTGGTCGCCGATGCCGGCTTTCATCCCGAGAACGCCGTCTGGATGAGCGATGCCCGCCTGCGCGAGCTCGCGCCTCCATCCTTCGAGATGACGCATGACACCTTCGATCTCTGTCCTGCGGACGACTAAACAAAAAAGCCCCGACTTCTCGTCGGGGCTTTTCTCTATGCATGCGGCGCTTCCGGATCCTCACTTATCTGTGACGGCGTCTCTTCTCCCGAGTTCGCTCGATACGTCTCCCACATCCCGTTCAGCGTGCTGCGTTTCCCTTCCAAATCCTGATCGTCATTCAATTCGGCCAAATCAACGTGGCTTTCAATAACTTCCTCGACCAAATTCGCCCAATCCGCCTGCGTAGCCAGGCCTTGCTCACGCGCTAATTCCGCAATTTCATTATACAATTCGCCATCGCTCAACGTGTCGAGATTTGCCATAGTTTTTTGATGAGTAATTCTTGGATGAGAGTCTATTCCCCAAACGTCGCGGCGTAAAATTCGACGCCTCCATCAACGAGCTGTAGATCGACCGTATGTTTCCCGCCATCCGGAAAACGCGCAATCGTATACAATTGCTTGTCTACGACCGTAATCGGATCTGCCGCCTTTCCATCAACGGTCACAGTGATCTTTTTCGGCCCATTCATCGATCCAAGCACCAAGTGGAAGGCATTGGATTCAAAATTCATACGGAACTTGTCGCCACCCTTGATCGCATTTGCCGATTCCGCCGTCAGATCCCAAGTTCCTCCGACGCTCCACTCATTCGTTTTGACGTTACGCAGTGTGTAGGATTGCGTACCGGCCTTGTATTGATCGGTATTGGCAAAATTTCCTCCGCGCGATGATCCAAGATACGTCTCCGCCGTCTTTGTCATGTTGAATTTCGGTGTTGCATCGGCATTCGTCGCCGGTTCCGCGACCGTCCCGCCTTCTGCCAGCAATTCGCGAATGACTTGCTCCTGCTCGTCATAATTTCCCTCGCCAAAATGCGTAAAGCGCAGTCGGCCTTGGCGATCAAAGAAGTATCCCGCCGGCCAATACTTGTTGTGATAGGCATTCCAAGTGCTATACATATAATCCAGCGCGATCGGATATTCCAATCCTGCCTTCTTGATCGCTTCCTTCACATTTGCCGGCACTTTTTCAAAAGCAAATTCCGGAGTATGCACGCCGACAATCACCAAACCGTCATCCTTATACGCATTCCACCAAGCC
>CAZYKJ010000012.1:7960-8236 GCA_964648065.1 uncultured Gammaproteobacteria bacterium | reverse complement strand
AGGAGTACGTCCAGAAATCCACGAGCACGACTTTGCCTTTGAGCTTCTCCGGCGTAAGCGGCAGATCATCCGCTGTATTCCACCAATCGGAAATACCTTGAAATTGCGGCATCTTGTCCTGCAATACCGGCAAGTCTGATGTCACAGGCATATTCGCCGCTGACGGCGTTACCATATCGACGAACGGCGAGGAAGGAAGTTTGGCTAACAAAATCGTATCCAAATGCGTCACAAAGCCGATAGCCGCCAAGATAATGATGATGCCAAAGACTTTCT
>CAZYKJ010000012.1:1198-7945 GCA_964648065.1 uncultured Gammaproteobacteria bacterium | reverse complement strand
GTCCGCCATACGCAATCATGAGCATCGGAATTCCCGCACCGAGCGCAAAAGCCGAAAGCAAAATCGTGGCCTGTCCAATATTTTGTCCGGCAGCAACCAAGGTCAGGATCGATCCAAGTACCGGACCCGCGCATGGAGTCCAAACTGCGCCGAGCGTCAGTCCAAGTAGGAAGCCGGAAAACAATCCTCCCGAGTTCGGATCCGTTTTTGGCATCACGCGCGTAAGCAGCGGTTCGAGTTTTGCAAAAACCGCGGCTTGGAATTTCGGAAACAACAGCATCACACCAAACAACGCGATAATTGCCGATGCAAGATATCGCCAAGCATCAGGGGAGAGTCCAAGGACGCTTCCAAATAATGAGAATAAAATCGCAAAGCCCGTAAACGCAACAATAAAGCCAAGCACAATAGCCACCGGACGAAGTACGTGTCGCTTCACGGTCGATGTCCCAAGGATAATCGGCAAAAGGGGAAAAATACACGGCCCGCCGACGGTCACGATTCCCGCAAGCAAAGCAAAAAGAAATTGGATCATGTTGGGGAGTATATCGGATTGACAAAACTGCCAAAACATGTTAGTCAATGATAGGCTATCGCTATGGCAACACAGCTGAACGAAGTCTGGTTCATTCCATCCAACGGCAAACCTGTCCGCGTCGGTCTGACCAAGGACGGCGCCGCCGATCTTTCCTCACTCCCTGACGAGGTCCGTAATCATTTGCGCGACTTCGGTGTGAGTGACGAGCTTCATCAAGGAAATGTCCTTCCAACCGAAGGCGCCTACTTCCTCCAACGCCTGATCGCCCTGCGTGATCCGTACATGATCTTTCGTGCATCCGTATGAACTTCGAACTCGACAACCCGTTCGAAGCCAAGAACAAGCCGGCTCCATCCAAAAAGCCGGAAACGTCCGCAGAAAAGAACTCGGACGAACTTCTCGTCGCACAAGCGCGCAAACTTGATCAAAAGTTTGCGCGTCTTTTCGTTGAGCAGATGAAGGCCGGAGCCGAGGAGCTCCAAAAAACCATGGATAAGCTCGACACAATCGACGTGCTGACCTATGGAACACAGGAAGATAAAACCCAGCTCGAAGGCGCTGGCATCAACGAATCCAATGCTTACGAATATCAGCTTGAAGAGTCGCCCATGCGAAATGTCGACATGGTCGAAGGTGTCACCAAGCCATCTTGGGGCGAAGTAGCCTTTACCGTGTACGAAGGTACGCCGGTTCGCGTGTCCAAAAAAGTGGAAGACGGCGAACTCATAGAAGAATTGACGACCTTCGTTACGGCCATTCCGCAGGAAAAAGCCCTCGCACGATACGTGGAGTCAGAGATGGAATATATTCCGTTAAAGATAAAGCGAATAGCCAAGACCTACGATATTTCCGTAGACGAAGTACCGATGAGTCGAGAGCAAATCAGCTTCCGGCTCGGCATCGATGTCGGTCAGCAGACGCGCAGCGAGTTTACGGTGAGCCGCATCGATGCATTGACCGGACTTCAAGTCGTTCCCGTTACCGTGTTGCGCAAGGATAAATATGGAATAGCTTCCGTGCAGGAAAAGATCAGCGCAATACACGTCGATGAAAAGATAATAAAGGAGGTTTTAGCACAAAAAGCCGATCAACCAGGCCCAAAATCCATCATTCGCATGGCCTGCTTGGATTATTTGATCCGATCGAGTGACCGACACTTCGGTAATTTTATGTACGACGAAGTATCCGAAGAATTTATCGGCATTGATCATGGCATGACCATGGGTCTTTCATGCGATGAAGAAGTTGATGAAGTCGATGTCGACGGAAATGTGCTCCGAACCAAACTCGAGAATCGATCCATGGATGTCACCGAATCCGTACCGATGGAAATGGTCGACTTCCGCGAGGACTGGTATCTCGACGACGAAGCGCATGGAATCATGAGACAGCTGTTCGTCGATCTCGAAAGTTATTCCGCGTATGTCAAAATCAAAAACAAGACACTGGAGATGGAGGAGTCTGTGCCGCGCCATGTCCGCGAAGGGGATGCGATGAGCTATTTGATGGACTTGTTCAAGTTTCAATTCAAGCACGAAAAAATTGCCGCCAAAGAGCTTCAACATTTTATCGAGCGACTCGCCTATATCGTTCAGCATCGTCGACCGCCTCGCGTAAAGGAAATTCCGAATTTCCGTCACCGCATGAAGGCCAAAGCAAAGCCCGTCAATTGATTCATCACGGTATACAGCCAAATATGCTATGCTGGCGTCATTGCCCGACGCCGGCATCGTTATGTCTGATAGCGCATCGAATACAGTAAGTATACAATCCGAAGAGGCGCTTTTACAGCGCGCAAAAGCCGATCCCAAGGCCGTAGCCGAAATCTACGACTTGTATGTCGATCGACTCTACGGATTTCTCTTGAAGCGCTGCGGTCACAAACAAACAGCCGAAGACATCCTCTCCAAAGTCTTTTTGAAATTTATCGAAAATCTTCCCGGCATCGAGTGGCAAGGTGTTTCTATTTCCGCCTACCTCTATCGCTCGGCCACGAATGCGCTCACCGATCATTGGCGCGCATCCTCAACTCGCCTCGATGTCGACACGGACGAAGACTGGGATCCGCCATCAAACACCGACGCACCCGCCTGGCACGCAGAACTCTCGCTCGAACGCGACAAGCTGGCAGATATCATCAAAACGCTTTCACCTCGCGATCAAGAAATACTCGACCTCAGATTCTTTGCTCAACTGGAACCGGACGAAATCGCCAAAGTCCTAAGCATCTCTCCCAATCACGCTTCCGTTCTCGTCTACCGCGCTTTGGGACGTCTGCGCACCAAGTATCTCGCCACCTATGTCCGATCTACGTAATCCAAATCAAGGCGAACTTGATTCACGTCATAATCTCGACTCGCGACCGTTGCAAGAAACGTCACGAGCGGTTTCGCAGTGGTCGGAAAGTCCCTCTGAAGGCCTTGATCCGGTCAAGAAAACCGTTTTGCGCCAGCAAATTCTTGATTCTGCCACCCCAAAACCTATGTCTGCACCTGTCCCGGCCCCCGTCACATCCAAGCCGCCTTTCCGTCCGCATCTTTGGCCTGCCTTTGCCTTTGCCGGTCTCGCCGCCGTCTTTGTCATCGCGATCCTGATCTCGCGTAATCCAAACGGCATCCTTCCAAGCGCCTTACCCGGCTCTCCGGCCATGCAATTGGTACAAGCGCTTACCATCCCGGCCGCTCATGCCTCGGACGCCTTTTCCATCATCGCCGACAAAAGCGATGCAGCAGGCATCGCGCCTGACACGGCCTTCACCGTGACGGCCAATGTCCCTGTAACGGCAAACGATCTACGCCAAGCGCTCCGCATCGTCCCTCCGATCGATGTTGAATACGCTACAAATGGCGATGGAAGCATTCATCTCACGCCAAAAGAACCGCTTGATCCGGGCACGGTTTATCATTTTACGATCGCCGCCAAAATCGTGGACGGAGATGCCCCGCAGGCTCGCGAATTCTCCTTCGCGCTTCAGACCACAAACGATTTCCGTGTCCTGTCTGTCATCCCGCGCGATGGAGCGAGCCTCGTTCCGGCGAACACCGGCATCGAATTCAAGCTTTCTCGCACCGGTTGGGTTGATCCGGTCAGCCATTTCACCATCACGCCTTCCGTCAAAGGTCATTTTGAAACACATGGCCGTTCATTGACCTTTGTTCCGGAAAAGCCGCTCGCCGAAGGTACGGTATATGAAGCGGTTTTGAAAAAAGGCTTCAATCTCTCCGGTTCCGATCTCGCGCTCGCCAAAGATATGCGCATCCGTTTTGAGACGGACTCGCGCAGTCTGTCTTCCGCGCCTTCCGCACCGATCTATTTGCCGATCCATGAGCGTTATCAGATCGTTCCGAATAAACAAGCGGATCTCGATGTCTATAGTTACGGCCAAAAGTCGTTTTCTAATGTTAAAGTCACGGCTTACAAGCTTGATCATGATACGGCGTTGTCCCTCGTAACGTCGCGTCTCGATATCCCGACCTGGACGATCGCCAAAAAAGAGCAATTCGCGGACTTCGAACGCGCCGCCAAAACCCCGAGCTTTACCGTGTACGCGCCGTTCGTCGCCAAAGACTATCGCAACACCTTACTCATGCCGCCGATCAAGGACCCGGGCTTCTACGCCATGCGCTTTGATCCGATTGCGCCGGGCAAAGCCGTGAAAGCATCTTGGAGCTTCTTTCAAGTTACCGACGCAGCGACCTATGTGAAGGCGGATAAGGACACGTTGGTAGTCTGGGCGGTGAATCCGTCTACCGGACGTCCGCTTTCCAACTTGACGATGCGCTTGGAGGATCAAAGCACGCAAACCGATGCGCAAGGCATGGCGCGTTTGAAGACCCCCACCGTACTTATCGCGACCTCAACGAGTGCTGGCGACACCTATCCCTATCGTGTTCTCGATGTCGGCTCTGAAGCGCTCTCCTCCTTTGTCATCATCCGCAAAAATTACGATATTTACGCATTCGACTTCGGCAACCCGGACACCCAAGTCTCCAATACCTTCGGCTATCCCTATCTCGATCGTCCGCTCTATCGTCAAAGCGACGAGTTGAAGCTCTTCGGATTGGCGCAAGATCGCGATACGCATGCCGCTCCAACCGAGCCGCTCACGGCACGCCTGCGCAAATCCAATTACTGGTTCGATTGGAACACGGGCGGCGACAAAGTCTATCAGCAAATCGACGTGCATCCGGATATCTCGGGCCGCTTTGATGCCTCGTTCAAGTGGGACAATCTCTCGCAAGGGTATTACACCATCGAGACGCG
Source organism: uncultured Gammaproteobacteria bacterium (assembly GCA_964648065.1). Classification (GTDB taxonomy): domain Bacteria; phylum Patescibacteriota; class Patescibacteriia; order 2-12-FULL-60-25; family 2-12-FULL-60-25; genus CAIXDN01. The sequence goes on along the minus strand of CAZYKJ010000012.1, from coordinate 3,144 downwards.
CCGCGGCGATCGAACAATCTCGAGCCGCACCTTCGAAGTGCGCGAATTCGTGAAGCCGGCCTACTCCATCGAGGTCACAACAGATCAGCAAGGCGTATATGCCGGGGAAAAAGTTACGGGCACGGTACGCGTGCGCTTCTTTGACGGTACGCCGGTCCCGAAGCAGTCCTTATCGCTGGTCGCACATGGTATGCCGACCGAGGCGAATCTCAATCTCAATACCGACGCCGATGGTGTTGCTCGCTTCGAATTCGCAACAAACATCGCCGACTGCCGTAATCTCCCAACCGAACTTGATAAGACATATGACAGCTGGATGTGGGCTTGCTATTCCGATCAAAATATCCAAATAGAAGTTCGCCCGACCAGCGGCGAAGAGGGCGAGATTGTGGGATCCGCCGGCTTGCTTGTGCGACGCGGATCCGTCGGTTTGGATGTCGACTTCAGCGGGGGAGCCGGCAATGTCGACGCCAAGATCAAGGCTTGGAACTACTCGTTCACAGCTGATGACGCTGGTCGCTCCAGTCCTGCAGCGAATCAGGATATCTCTCTGACAGTTTTGTCCTGGAAATGGGTTCGCGTAAGCAACGGGTTCATTTATGACCCGATTGAGAAGAAAAACATCGAACAGTTCACGTATGAGCCGCGCTATGATCCGATCGCGCATGTCGATGGCAAAACGGATTCCACCGGATTGCTAACGCATTCCTTTGAGACGCAAAAGGATAAGAGCTACATGCTGTTTACGGAAACCAAGGACAGCCAGGGCCGCACGTTGCGTGAGCTCCGCTATTTCTGGGACGGCGGTTACGGCACCTACTATCAAGGCGCTCCGGATCAAAATGAAATTCCAGAACTCGTGCTGACACCGGCCCCGAAAGATGCGGCCAAGCCCGGCTTCAATCTCGGCGATCAAGTCACCGCTGAATTCCGCATTGGTTCATCGCCACTCGATGTCTCCAAGACCCCGGGCGTACTCTTCCTGCTCGCGAGCCGCGGCTTGCGCGACGCCAAAGTCCTTGATGCGAACCAGTACTCCTTCCGCTACGAAGAGCATCTCGTTCCGAATGCCGAGGTATACGCCGTAACATGGAAGGATGGCCACTTCGTAGAGGTAGAAACATCAGCCATCTTCAAAACGGATGCGCGCGAACTCGTGTTGGAAGCGACGCCCGAGAAAACGTCCTACATGCCTGGCGAAACCGTCAATGTTTCCGTAACCGCGAAACTTAAAGTCGGCGGCCAGTCGGTGCGCGATCTCAAGGTCGCTTATGGCGCCGTTGATAAAGCCTTGCTCGCGCTTTCTAGCGATGTCGTAGCAAATCCATTGAGTGATTTGTATAGCTGGGTTTCTGATGGAATGATTTTCACGGATCGTTCGCATGAGATTGCTTATGATGGATATGGCGGTGCGGAAAAAGGCGGCGGTGGTGGAGATGCGCTCCGTATGTCTGCGCGTAAGAACTTCAAAGACACGGCCGCCTTCGGTGTTGCTCAGACAGATAGCAATGGAGTTGCCCACCTGACCTTCCAAGCACCGGATAATATTACGGGGTGGCGCTTCGAGGTTGTCGGTGTGAGCGGCAATTTGGAGGCTGGCTCGGGCCGCGCCGATATCAATGTCACAAAGCCCGTCTTCGTTGATGCTGTCTTGCCTCCGCGTTTGCTTGCTTCGGATAAGCCTGTCATCAAGCTTCGTGCTTTCGGCGCAGGTCTTCCTCAAAATGAACCTGTTACTTTCATCGTTGATGCTCCGACGCTTGGTATCAATAACCAGCGCGTCTCCGGCAAGGCGCTTGAGCCTACCTATATCGCTATCGACCAGCTTGTTTCCGGTCATCATGTGGTTGATGTCGGCGTCGAGAGTGCGCAAGGCAAAGACGCACTCGAGCGCAGTATCGATATCGTCGACTCGCGCTTTACCAAGAATGAATTTGTTTCCATCG
>CAZYKJ010000012.1:875-1188 GCA_964648065.1 uncultured Gammaproteobacteria bacterium | reverse complement strand
CCTGATCTCGGTGTCCCAGAAGCTGATATCGTTCTCACGGCCAAGATTCGCGCCTCACTGCTCCCGTATTTCGAAGGTATGGCCTGGACATGGTCCAGCCGTTCCGACGCCTTGATCGCTCAGCGATACGCTTTATCCGTTCTGCGCAGCGCCTATCAAGAAAAGTGGCTGGAAAGCTTGCCAAGCGACAACGAACTCGCCACCAAACTCGCAACGTATCAGGAAGAAGGTGGCTCCATGGATCTTCTCCCGTATGGTGGCGCTGATCCGGAGCTCACGGCTGAAGTCGCGATCAGCGCGCCAGAACTAGTTG
>CAZYKJ010000012.1:0-865 GCA_964648065.1 uncultured Gammaproteobacteria bacterium | reverse complement strand
CGAGCACAAATCGCGAGCAGCAGCTTGAGTCGCTCGCGGGTCTCGCATCTCTGGGTGAACCTGTGCTACCGACGCTCCAGTCTGCAGCGACGATCAAGGATCTGAACTGGCGTGAACAGCTCGCCGTTGCAAACGGCCTCGACAAAGCCGGCGATCGCGAACGTTCCCGCGGCCTGCTCGAAGCGCTGCTCAAGAAGTCCGTCGTCCGCGACAATCTCACGCGTCTCGAAGTTTCGGACAAAGTAGGGGAAAATGTGGAAGCCACTGCTGATGCCGCCGCTCTCGCCGCAAGCCTCGCGAATCCGCAAGCACAAGCGCTCGAGAAATACGTCGATTCCGTCTGGACCAACGACGCCTTCCCGATTCTCGCCAAGGTGCGCTATCTCAAAGCCGTGCTCCCAACCGTATTGGACCGCGACATTCGTCTCAACTACACCTTTGGCACGGACGAGAAAACCATCAGCTTCAAAGACCAGCCCGTCTGGACGCTCAAGCTCACATCCGATGAGGCGAAAAAGTTCCGCATTACCTCCGTCGACGGTCCGGTAACGCTCGCCTTCAATCGCCGCACGCCCGGCAAACCGGATTCCAAGCCCGAAGTTGCGATCAGCCGCAGCTACGACGCCGGAGCCGGAGCCAAGCTCGACCAATTGCATGAAGGCGACACCATCCGTATCACTCTGCATCCGGAATGGAAGCCGAACGCCATCCAAGGTTGCTACCAGATCACGGATCATTTGCCAGGAGGTTGGCAAGCCGTGGTCGCCATGACTTCGTACGTCGATTACTATCGCAACTGGTATCCGATTTCGATCGAGAATGGCGCCGTCACCTTCATCGCCTGTACCGGTTACCCGAATATCAC
>CAZYKJ010000011.1:12971-14043 GCA_964648065.1 uncultured Gammaproteobacteria bacterium | reverse complement strand
TTCCGTCGGGCGTTGTCGCTGTCGTGTCATTAATAAACGTCACACCTTTCTTGACCGCAATGATCTCCATCCGATTCGGTAAGCCCGTAAAATTCTTCAGCGCTTTCGCAATCACCGTCTTCTTTACTCCAAGAGAGCTCGCGACAGCAGCCGCAAAACTCGCATTCATCTGATTATGTTCGCCCGGAATAGCGAGTTTGAATTTCCCCTGCTTCACTCGCACGACATCTCCCGGGGCCTCCTTTGCATACGCATTGAACGACTTGTCCGCCGGCATAAGAACAACATCCTCCGGATTCTGATGACGGAAAATCTGTGCCTTTGCTTCGGCATACTCCGCCATTGATGGATACGCATTCAAATGATCGCGCATCAAATTCGTCCAAACCGCAATTTGCGGCGACACACCGGCTTCGCCTGTCCCCTCAAGCTGGAACGAGCTGATCTCAAGAACAACCAGATCATTCTTTTTCACCTGCGACAAAAATGTCAGCGGCGAAACTAAGTTATTTCCGCCCAACCAAACCTCGCGCCACTTGCGTGAAGCCCACAAAATCTCATGCACCATCGCCGTCGTCGTGCTCTTGCCACGCGTTCCCGTAATTCCGACAACCGGGCAAGGACAGGCTCGCAAAAAAATCGAAAGTTCGGAATCAATCACCTTCCCCAGATTCTTTGCCTCCTTCACCTCCGGCTCATCCTGACGAAGCCGCTGATGTTTCACGATCAAATGCGCTTTCTTGATTTCATCCAATTTATGCTTCCCCAAAACAAATCGTACATTCTTGAATTTCTTCAAAACCCCGATATTCGCATCCATCGCTTTGGTGTAATAAAAATCATACACCGTCACCTGCATTTCTTTTTGACGCGCAAAATGAAGCGCCGCAGCCATGCCGCTGCCTTTTGGATATTGCCCCAAACCAAGAATCAAAATGTTCATCGCAAGACATCCTTATACAGTTTCTCCAACCGGTCAACGACGCTGGCCCAGCTAAAACCCTTCTTCACGAACTCCTTTGCCCGCTTCCCGCGCTCCTCCACCAACTCAGGATCACCTAATACCAAGTCC
>CAZYKJ010000011.1:0-12961 GCA_964648065.1 uncultured Gammaproteobacteria bacterium | reverse complement strand
AAAAGGTATACCGCTATGATCAACCAACTCGAGATTCTCCGGAATATCGGACATGATCACCACTTTCGCATTCGCCATCGCTTCAATAACCGTCACCGACAACCCTTCGGAGCGCGATGGATGAATGAACGCAAAACAATGCGCGAACAATTGGCGCAAAGCGGTTCCACTCTGATATCCGACCAGACGAATGCGCGGATCACGCTCGGCCAAGTCACGCAGCTGATGATCGTACTCCGTGGAATGATACGCCTCGCCGACAATCACCATCGGCATATCCGTCTTCACCTGTTGATACGCCTCGATCGCGACATCGTACGCCTTGTTTGGCACAAGACGTCCAACGCCAAGCAAATATCCATTCGGCTGCAAACCATACGGAGCCAACTCCGAAATTCCCTGCGGCCCCGGCAAATCCGCACCATTCGGAATATAATCCGTTTTTGTTTTCCATCGATTGCGGCACAAGACTTGCAGCGTATGCGAAATCACGATCGTACGATGCGGAAAATGAACGGCAGCCCATTCCCCAAATTGCAAATACAGCTTCGCAAACCAAGACCATTTCGTATCAAACCAATCGCGGCTATGGAATGTACAAATAACTTTTACGCCGGGCTTGAAGATGCGAGGAATCCACGCAAGCGTCGACGGGCCAACCCCGTGATAGTGGATGATATCCGTCTCTTGAAACAAGACATGGATCGTCGAAAGAAAAACATGTGAAATCGTGTCGAGGTTCTTCGTGCGCAAAGACGGAATACGAATCAAACGAACGCCATTCCACGTATGTTTTTGATAATCCGCATACTTGCGAATATACACCGACACCCGATTCCCACGCTCCGCCAAGCGCGACGCAATTTGCTCCACATGACGCTCAACACCGCCCGCTCCAGGTACGGACGCGGACGGAATCCCCTTGGCACCGATGATATGAATGCGCATGCCTTGATTTCTTAGCGGAAATCTGATAGTATCCTAGCGCTAAAAGCACCGATTGTCATGGGACTGTAGCTCAGTTGGTAGAGCAGTGGCCTTTTAAGCCAACGGTCGCGGGTTCAATCCCCGCCGGTCCCACCATCGTTCAATCCGCCTGATCAGGCGGATTTTTCGTTTCCCGTTGAATCAATGGCGAGTCCGCGTACAAAACGAACAACGAAAAGAAACGAGAGAAAACCACCGATCAAGAAAGGTACAACCAGAAGTCGCGCCCCAGCGACACCCGTCCAAAATGCGACCATCCACATGGCGCTGATCAGGAGCTCAGATGCAAATTGCTTCGTATGCAAATAACGCAGCAAGGTCAGGGAAGTAGCTATTCCGACCAGCATCCATCCTGCAAAATTCGTCCAAGGAACACCGGAATATGTTCCCGGAAACGTATACGTCCACAATCCCACGGAGACGGCACCTGGGTCGAGCACGAGATCCATCGTCGTCAATATGAACGCGGCAAAGACACTTTGTTGAATTGTTCCTTGAACATACGCTCTCGCGAAAACGATTGAACCGAGCAGTAATGGAATCCAGGCAAACGGTACCGTCCAAGGAACGAGCCCAAATACCTTCCACCCTAAATCACCCGTGTAATGAAATGCCCCATACGGAAATCCGCTCGAAACACCCAATGCCTCAACCGAAAGCGCGAATAAACCCAAAAAACAGAGAGCAACCATGCCTTTGCGTAAGCCAATCGACTTGATCAATCCTTGGAAGCTAGGCAACGCAATCAAAATAATCGAGACAATCGAGACGATCGGATGCACAGAGCTGAATCCCTGTTGAGCCGCCAAAAAACCGATACCCCCGGCAAGGACCATTCCAATTCCCACAAAAAATTTTCCGTTCATACACGACTGGGCTAGTATAGCGTTAACGACTTTATGCAGCCAAAAACCCTGCTCCGGATCAGCCGACCAAGATTCTGGATCTATCTCCTCGGTCCTTTTTTGATCGGAGTAGCCGCAAACGGTCTCAACCAGCCATTACTGCCAATACTCATCTACGGACTGTACTTCACCGTTCCGGCAAATCTACTGATCTACGGCGTCAACGATATCTTCGATTATCAAACCGATATTCTCAACGAGAAAAAACAAGGCTATGAAACGCTCGTGCGTCCAAATGATCGCAGAGCCCTTTGGACGGCTATTGCGATAACAAATCTCCCCTTTCTCGTTCCGTTCCTTCTTACCGGAACTTTTCAACCATACGGATGCATCACTTTCCTCGGCTTCCTCTTTTTTGGAATATTCTATTCAGCGCCACCAATACGTGCCAAAGCCATCCCCTTTCTGGACAGCATATTTAACGTACTCTATTTCCTTCCCGGACTTTTTGGATACTTATTACAAAGCTCCGTATCCTCCATTGATGTCTCGCTCCTGATCGCCGCGAGCTTCTGGTGCATGGCGATGCATGCGTACTCCGCCGTCCCAGATATCCGAGCCGATCGCGGAGCAAATCTCCAAACCATAGCGACCGCTCTAGGACGGGAGCGAACATTATGGTTCTGCGCGATACTTTATGGTGCCGCCGCCATCCTCTGCATACATGTCCTTGGTTGGCTCGCCTATCTGCTTGGCAGTATCTACGTGGGACTCATGGCGTGTTCGATGTACGCGCAGTCTGATGAGAAACTCTTCCGATTTTACACATGGTTTCCCCGCTTGAACTCACTCGCAGGCTTTGCGCTATGCCTGTTCGCCCTCACGTACCGCTTCTAACGGGCCATCGCTCGTATCGCCCGTAATACGCTTATAGACCAACTCGGCAGACACCAGGCAAATCGGCATCCCAATACCCGGATTCGTCCCGGCACCAACATAAAAAAGATTTTGAACGCGCGGATGAATGTTATTCGGTCGAAAAATCGCCGTCTGGCCCATGGTATGCGCAAGACCAAGAGCCGAACCGCCCAAGCTATGATAGCGTTCGGTAAAATCCTTTCCGCAAAAAAACTTTTTATATTCGACACGCTTCCGTAAATCCGGTATCTGCATTTCCGATTCCATCAAAGCGAGCATTTTGTCTCCGTATTTCTCGAGCATTTCCGGCGCATCATCAAGTCCTGGAGCAATAGGCACGAGCACAAACAAATTCTCCTTCCCCGCAGGAGCCACATTCGGATCCGTCACGGACGGTGCACAAACATACATCGAAGGATCGCTCGGCCACTGCGGACGATCAAAAATTTCTGCAAAATTCTTTTTCCAATCCTTGGAAAAAATTAAATTATGATGTGTCAATTCCGGTATGCGGCCATCAACGCCCAAATACATGATAAAGGCTGACGGAGCGAGCGTCCGTGATTTCCAATACGCTTCATCATGCAAACGCGAACCTTCCGGAAGCAAAGACAAATCCGTGAACGCGATATCGGCATTGGAAATCACAAGATCGGCTTCCAGAACGACTCCATCCGCGAGCTCTACGCCATATGCCTTCCCATCTTTGACAAGAATGCGCCTCACTTCTTTTCCCGTCTGAATGGATGCTCCATGCTTCTTTGCCATCGCTACCAGTGCTTCCACGACCTTGTAGATGCCACCCTGCGGATAAAACACGCCCATCGAGAAATCGATGTGGCTCATGATGTTATAAAGAGCAGGCGTGTTATAGGGAGAACTTCCCAAAAAAACGAGCGTATACTGCATGATTTTCTGCAAAGCGTCGCTTGTGAAAAACCGTTTCACATACCGATCCATCTTGGTAAACACCGAGAGCCGACTACCCTCAATCATGGTCTTCCAATTGAGAAAATCCAAGATGGAATCGTAATTCTTGAACAAAAAATGCTGTTTGGCGATTTCATATTGATCGCCGGAGCGCTTCAGATATTCGCGTACCTGTTTTGTGCAACCAGGTTCCAATCGCTCAAGTGTCGGTAGGTCTTTTTCCAGATCAGAATAGATATCGACCACGCGATGTTCATCCTTAAAAAAAATCCGATACGATGGTTGAAGCTTTTGCAAATTCAAATAATCTTCAACGCGCTCTCCCATGAGCTGAAAAAAATGCGCAAAAATATCCGGCATCAAATACCATGACGGTCCCATGTCAAAGGTGTAGCCGTTCTCGGAATAAACCGAAGCCCGCCCTCCGGGTTGCTCATTTTTTTCCAAGACAGCAACTTCGTATCCAGCTTTCGCGAGCAAGCACGCCGTACCCAATCCTCCAAAACCGGAACCGATGATAATCGCTTTTTTCATACTCTGAATCGCGAATGAATGGTTAATCGAATCTTCTCCAGCGCGCTCGTCGAAACGCGTTTTTGAAAAACATCATAGTGGTTCTGTTCGATTTTACGTAAAATCGCTCGATAGAGATCGCTCGCAGAACGCACAGCAAATCGACCGCGCGCGTGCAGGTAACGAATCCCGCTGTTCGCTTCGTCATACAATCGATCTGCACGCGCGATTTGGAATTTCATAAAAGCTTCAAACGAAGGTGTCATGCGATGGCTTCGCAGATCCACCTCCGTAACGCCATAACGCACGAGCTCGTCTTCCGGCAAATAGATACGATCTCGTTGCTCCAAGTCCTCGCGAATATCACGCAAAAAATTCGTCAGCTGCATCGCATACCCGAGTTTTTTGGCATATTCCAACGCCGGACCTTCAAACCCGATCACATGTGACATCATCAACCCAACGACTGCTGCCGAGCCATACATGTACTGTTCCAATTCCTCGTACGTTGCATACCGTTTTTTCCACGTATCTTGAATCATCGCATCCAAAAATGCGTCCGAGTATTCAAAGGGAATACGATAACGCTGAAACGTATCGCGAGCCGCAAGCAAAACCGGTTGTTTGCTTGCACCGGACCTCCAATCTTCGCGAAAGCTTTCGAGATCGGCTCGAGCATCAGAAGTTGTTGGATTATCGACAATCTCATCGGGCAAGCGAAAAAAGGCATAGAGCGCATAGGTCGCCAAACGCAAATCTTTTGGAAAAAAACGCGTGGCAAAATAATAACTTTTTCCATGTTGCGCGTGGATCTTCCGGCAAGCCTCATAGGCATTCTCGAGTTCCGTAGTCATGATCAATAAGCACGCGCACGAATGTATTCGACAAGTTGTCGAAACGGTTCTGCGTGCTGCGCCTTGAGTTTTGCCGCATCAACCGCTTCAAGAGCCTGTTCAAAATACCCCTCGATCAACGCTTCGCCATGCGCAATAGCGCCTGAATTCAGGAACAATTCCATCACATGCGACCGGTCCTTCTCGCTCAACGCCGACCCGATCAACGCTTCCAACGCGCGCTTCTGTTTTCCCGTTCCGCGCGTACGAATGAACTGCGTAAACACCGTGTGATTTCCTTCGCGTAAATCGGAAAAAACAGTCTTTCCGCTTTTCGCCGCTGTTGTCGTCAAATCAAGCAAATCATCTTGGATCTGAAACGCCGTGCCAAGCGGCAAGCCATATGCCTCGCAAAAACGAGCCATCTTCCCATTCGCACCTGCATACGCGGCGCCAAGCTGCATGGGACGGACAAAGGTATAGCCCGCCGTCTTCAGACGCATTTTATCCGCCAATAATTGATCATTGACGGAACGACGCGCCATCACGTCGACATCGATCATCTGGCCGACCATAACCTCGTCGATCATCTTTTGGAAAACGGGCCAACCGGCTGTTCCGGCAATCTGCCCGACAGACCACGCAAACAACAAATCCCCGATCAGTATCGCCTGCGCCTCGCCAAGATGTTTCGCATCTCCCTGTCGCTTCAACTGTTTCAAGCGAGCGGCGATATACTGATGCGCTGTCCGAACACCATGTCGCTCCACCCCATGATCCATGATGTCGTCATGTACCAACGCAAATGCGTGAAATAATTCCAAGCCGGCAAATACTTCAAGCGCTCGCTTTACCTCTCTGCCGCCGGAAGCCGTATAGGCGAGCCAGGCCATGTACGGCCTCACGCGTTTTCCACCCGCAAGGAGCAAGACGCGGCTATAATCGATTGTCTCTCGAATAAACGCATCCTGGGTCAAATCCTGATACGAGGACAGAATTTTTTCGAGCAAACCTTCTAGAACCGGATCAAAGCGTTTCTTGAAAGACGTGATTTCCATGCCGCAAGCGTACCGAAGGGTTGACAAAACGTCGAATTTATGATGAAATTCCAAAGCTCTTTTTCTCAAAACGCTCCAAGGAGACACGCATGATCAGCCTGCTCACGGTTCGCGAAAGCTCCAACGACGACCAAAGCTTCCGGGAAATCCTTCTCTGCCGCTCGGACAGCTTTCTCTACCTCATCTCGCTCCACTCGCATCTCCGCTACGGAACGTGGAACGGCGAGATGGGCCTGATCCGCCGTCCCGATGCCGAGCGGCTCGCCAACACGCTCGAGCGCGCGGCCCGGGACATGACCGTCCCGATGCCTTACAACGTCGAGGTTCCGGTGATGTACGGCGCAACCGTCGAGCGGGCCGGTCTCGAGGGCAATCTCCACAAGGAGCTCTGCGTCGACATCGGCTCAGCCAGTCTCAGCTTCCGGAACGGATCCGCCATGCTCGAGATGGCCAAGAGCCTGCGTCTGACGCTCCCATGGGCGGCATAAGTCGCGGCTGGGAAGCCAGATACGAGTTCGAACAAGGCGGATGGCATCAGTTGATGAGGGTGTGTCACGATTCGACAACGAATCGGCTCATCCTCATCTCTGATCTCCGCAATCCGACCCTCGACCCCAAGCATCCGTTCAGCCAGTTGCTCGGGGTCACGGTCGGACACTTTCGCAACACAGACCTCTGGTATGTGCTGGCCGAAATCGAACGACCGCTCAAACCCGCAAGAAATCTGCTTTTCTACCGCCTCTATCGTCCGACAATCCGAGCGATTTTCCCGGACGATCGCAGCTCCCCGCAAATCGGCCTCATGATCGCCGATCCCAAGGAGCAGAAAAAGCTCTCGCTCATGTTCCGCGAGGCTCTCACCCGACTCGAAACCTGAAGCCCCCGCGTCTCTACGACCGGGGGCTCTTCATTTTCAAAATCCGCTCCGCCAATTCCGATCCGTCATCCGTTTTAAAAAACGCGTGCGCCGTTTCACCAAGCCTCTTCAATTCCGCCGCATCTGACAAGATGTGCTTCGCGACACTTAAAAGGATCCCCGAAAAATCATCCTGGTTTTGTTTGACATACAGTGCCGCCTTCGCTCCAAAAAAAGCTTCGGCATTTTTTACTTGCTGATTGCTCGGAATCGGCACGACTATCGCCGCCTTCGCGCAGGCCGCAACATCCGACAATCCGCCGATGCCGGCGCGCGTAATCACAAGATCGGCATCTGCCAATGCACGCTTCATCTGCTCTTGATCCAATAATTCATAGACAGAATATCCCGCGCGATCATGCCTATTCCCCTTTTTCCCCAAACCCGTTGCATGAATCAAATTCACCGACTCCAGCCAACGATCCAACCTGCTCGTAATCGCCTGATTCAATGCGCTCGCACCTGTGCCGCCGCCGACAACAAATACCGTCGGTTTCGATGATCGATTTTTCTGCGGCAAATCATCAAGAGAAAATCGCGCCGGAGTCGCAATCACGTCATAGCCTTTGCGATCAAAAGATGTCGTCTTCGATTCGCAATACCGTTCAACAGCTTTGTTTGACCAACTCATCAACGCATCCAATTGATGAATCGCACAAGCAATTCCCAACTTCGAAGCTGCTTGCATCACCGGAACCGCAGTAAATCCGCCGACAGAAACAACGACGGCGGGCTTCTCGCGCTCCAAAACCTCACGCGCCTCTCGACGCGCCTTCATCACATCAAAAGGAAATGTAATCCAGCGCATGTCAGGATAACGCGGAAACTTTGCTACCGTAATCGGAAAAAATTTGATGCCCTCCGCCTCAACCAACGACTTCTCCGGACCTTCTGCCGTTCCGAACCAAATAAATTGTACCGATGCATCCTTCCGCTTGATCGCCCGTGCCACAGCCAAAAGCGGGGTCACCGGACCCAGAGAGCCTCCGCCAGCAAAAGCGATTGTCATAGCGATTTATTCGTCCTCGGAATACCGGCAATCAAACCCGCCGCTCCGAGCAGTACTGCCAACGATGTACCACCATGAGAAATAAACGGCAATGTCACGCCCGTGATCGGCATCAAACCGATCATGGACGCGACATTCATCCAAGCTTGAATGCCGATCCAAGAACCAAAACCGGCCGCAAGCAAAGAACCAAAACGATCCGGCGTCCGACGTGCGATAACAAAGCAGCGCCACACGAGTGCGACGAACAGGGCAAGGACAGCGAGCGTCAATACAAATCCGAGCTCCTCGGCCATCACCGCAAAAATCGAGTCAGCCTCGACTTCCGGCAAAAACAAATATTTCTGACGTGACTTGCCAAATCCCAATCCCAAAATTCCGCCTGATCCAACAGCCATGATCGCTTGATTGATGTGATAGCCGATTCCCTGCGGATCAAGCTCAGGATGCAAAAACGTCATGAAGCGAGCCGCACGATACGGAGAAATTTTCAGAAGCAATGCAATGATCGCCGCACCCGTCGCCGCCATCCCGAAAAAATAACGCTTCGGCGCACCGGCCGTTACATACAACATCAACGACATTCCGGCGATCACGGCCGTTGATCCCGTATCCGGCTGAAGCACCAGGAGAAGCGCAACAATTCCAAGCGATCCCAAAAACGGAACCAGCTCTTGCCAATCACGCATACGCTCCGTCGTGCGCGACGAGAACCACGCCGCGATATAAATCAAAAACGTTAACTTTACCGGTTCGGATGGCTGAAATCGTAGCGGTCCAAATGCCGCCCAGCTATGCGATCCGCCAACCTCGACACCGATGCCGGGCAAATAAGGCAGCAAAAGGAGCACGATCGTCAAAACCAACGAGGGGAAGGCCAACTTCTTCCACAATCGATAATCAATAAAAGCGAAAAACAAAAACAGCGTCATACCCGGGAGAATACCCTGCAGCAACTGACGCTTCACAAAATATAAACTGTCACCATAACGCTGGAATGCTACCGGACCTGTCGCCGACATGAGCATCGCCACTCCAAACAGCGTTAAGCCAAAGACCAAGCCGCAGATGACCAGGTCGAGTGAGAATAAACGCTGTCGAAGTGTCATGCGCATGTTACATCGTGTCGATAAGAGCAAGAACAACCCCTAAACCGGCGAGGACGAATGAAATCATCCAGAAGCGCATCACAATTCTCGGCTCGCTCCATCCAATCGCTTCCAAATGATGGTGTATCGGTGCGGACAAGAACACTTTTTTCCCGCGCAACTTCTTGCTTGTAACTTGAATAATGACAGATAAGCTCTCGATCACAAATGGCAAGCCGATCAGAATCAGTAAAAGAGGCTGATTCGTCATACACGCAACGACGGCGAGCACGGTACCAAGCGACATAGCGCCCGTATCCCCCATAAACACTTCTGCCGGATTGATATTGAACCACAAGAATCCAAGCAAAGCACCGATAATCGCCGCACAAAATGTCGCCAAATCGTAACGACCCTGCGACCAAGCGATAATCGCATATGCGCCGAATGACGCGAGCAGCGTTCCCCCAGCCAAACCATCCAATCCGTCTATTTCATTCACCGAGAAGGAAGTCGATACCACCGTCAGAATAAAGAATGGCACATACCACAAGCCGATCTGATACGTACCGACAAAGGGAATATGCAATTGATCCCAAGACAGTTTCGTGTAAAACCACCAAGCTCCGATCACGGCGATCAAGGCGTAGGACAACATGCGATGCCGCACGCGCAATCCGCCTCCGTTTCCACCGCCGAGACGGCGAATATTCAAATAGTCATCAGCTAATCCAATCAAGGCTGCCGCCACGAGAATACCGAGCGGTAACCAAGTTTGACCGCGTGAAAAGAAATCCGCCTGACACCACAAGCTTCCCGCACCGGCCAAGCGGCAAGCGCCGGCAAGAGCCATGATCAAAAACAAAACCGTAATCCAAATGACCATGCCTCCCATAGTCGGCGTTCCCGCTTTCGCCGCGTGCTTCGCCGCCATAATCGGCGCCGACTCCGCATCGCGAATCGACTTGCCCATCTTATATTTCTTCAACAGCTTGATGAGCAGCGGCATGAACAAAACAGAAATCAAAAATGCCAGACCTGCCATGCCTAGCGGCTTCGCAACGAGTATCGGATCAGTAATCATAGATTGAGAATCGAGAGATAAAAGAGCGCGCCCATCCACGGAAAAGACCAAGCCAATGCAAGCGATACAAGTGCAGCGGACAAGTGCTTATCCGTTCGGAACTCGCCATACGCGAGCGCCACATCCACCAAGGTCATGAGAAGCCATATCCCCGGGAGGATCAGCGACCACTCCCAGCCGCGTACATCATCAATACCTAGATAGATATTGTAGTGGTAAATCAAACTGCCATGACTCTTCGCTGATGGCAGGACATTCAGTACAAACCGCCGCATACGACGGGCAGGATCACGGCCGCGATGGACATCCATCGAAACCAGCCCCGGCCCCAGGCCAGTTTAGCGGAAAAGAGCCATGCACCAAAAGACATGGCTTTAAGCTACCTGCACAACCTCCTTCACCTCCGGCACCATCTCAAGCAAAACCTCCTCGATTCCGGCATGAAACGTCATCGCCGACATCGGGCATCCAACACAGGCTCCTTGAAAGCGCACCTCGACTTTCCCGCTCTCAGGATCGGCATCAATCAGTTCGACATTTCCGCCATGCATAGCAAGGCCTCCGCGTACCACTTCCAAGACCCGCTCTATCTCCTGCTTCAATTCCTCGCGGTTTTTGGCCATATCCAGCTAAATTTAACCTATTCTCATCCACTTGACAAGCTAAGCAATTTCCCGTATTCTTCCGCAATCAAGTTTTCGAATTGACCTCTCTATGGCTCACAAAAAAGCTGGCGGTTCTACAAGTTATGGCCGCGATTCCCAGGGTCAGCGCCTGGGTGTAAAGAAATACGCCGGTGAATACGTGAAAACGGGCAATATTATCGTGCGTCAGCGCGGTTCCGTGATTCGCGCCGGAGAGAACGTCTTGATGGGCAAGGACGACACGCTCTTCGCCGCCGCTCCGGGAATCGTCAAATTTTCCAACAAGCGCATCCGCCGCTTTACCGGACACTTCAAACTCGCCAAGTTCGCCAACGTTGTCCCGGTCGCCGCGAAATAAGAAAAACGAAACACTCCCAGTCGGGGGTGTTTTTGTTTTTAATGCTACGCTGTTTCCATGACGACGTTTCTGCTCATTGTCGCCGCCATCGGTTTGATTATTTTTGACATCGTCGCCACTTGCATCCTGATCACGCGTCTCCTCGGCATCTTCTACGGCGGCGCATCTTTTGTTCCATCCTCAGACGAAAGCATCACCAAAGCAATAGCGCTCGCTGAAATACAGACAACCGATCGTGCCGCTGATATCGGATCCGGCAACGGGATTGTCGTGATCGCAATGGCGAAGGCAGGAGCGCGAGAAGCGATCGGTTTTGAAATTGATCCGCTTCTGGTAAAAACTTCGACGAAAGCGATTCGAGAACACAACTTGTCCGATCGTGCTCGAATTGAAAAAACAAATTTCTGGAAATCCGATCTCTCCAACTTCGATATCATCTTCATCTTCCAACTCCCCTACGCCATGCCTAAGCTGGAAGGAAAACTCCAACGCGAACTCAAACCCGGAGCCCGCGTCATCTCCAACACCTTCACGTCCCCAACCTGGCAACCAGAAAAAACAGAAGGAACCATCAGACTCTATCGTCGATGAGCGGCGGCCTTCATCAAACCCAAAAACAACGGATGCGGTTTAAAGGGACGCGATAACAATTCCGGATGCGCCTGCGTACCCATAAAGAATGGGTGCTTTTTCAATTCCACAATTTCCGCAAGCGTACCATCCGGCGACTCGCCGCTAATCATCATTCCTTTTTCAAAGTACTTGCGATAATCCGGATTAAACTCGTATCGATGGCGATGTCGCTCTTCAATGGCTGATTCTCCATATAATTTTCTTGCCATGCTCCCCGCCTTCAATCGGCAAATATACGAACCCAAACGCATCGATCCTCCATACTCCTTATTCTTAATCTTTTCTTCCTGCTCATTCATCAAATGGATAACCGGATGCGCCGTATTCGGCTCAATCTCCGTCGTATGCGCACCTTTCATATGCAGAACATGTCGCGCGAACTCGACGCATGCCAATTGCATGCCATAACACAAACCCAAATACGGAATCTTGTGCTCGCGCGCGTATTTTGCCGCCAAAATCTTTCCTTCAACACCGCGCCCGCCAAAACCTCCGGGCACCAAAATCCCATCCAAGCCCTGAAAATAATTTTTGGCGCCTCCTTTTGCCTTTTCAATCTCTCCGGCATCAATCCAAACAATTTCCGGTTTCCTTCCGATGGACCAAGCCGCATGCTTCACCGACTCCAACACGGAAATATACGCATCGCTTAAATTGAAATCTCCACTTGCCGCATATTTACCAACAATCCCGATACGCACCGGCTTTGTGGAACCGGTAATGCTGGACAACAGTTTTTTCCAATTCCGCAAATTCGGCTTCTTTGCGCGAAGCTTCAACTTTTTCAAAACCTGCACCGCCAAACCCTCCTCCTCCATCACCAACGGCACCTCATAAACCGATCGCACATCGGGCGCGCTAAAAATATCTTCCGGTCTCACGGAGCACTGTACCGCCAACTTCTTCTTGCGTGGCTCGTCAATCGGATGCGTCGAGCGGCCGATAATGAAGTCTGGCTGGATGCCCGCGCTATTCAACGTACGAACCGCATATTGCGTTGGCTTGGTCTTCATCTCGCCAATCGCGCTTGGCACCGGGAAATAGCTCACAAGACCAACAAGCACATCATCCGGCGATTCAATACGCATCATGCGAGCCGCCTCCAAAAACAACACATTCTGATATTCGCCAACCGTTCCGCCAAT
>CAZYKJ010000010.1:9482-14212 GCA_964648065.1 uncultured Gammaproteobacteria bacterium | reverse complement strand
TCTATCTCGACCTCTTGAACCCGGGCGATACGGTTTTGGCGATGAATCTCTCCCATGGAGGGCATTTGACGCACGGATCTCCGGTAAACTTCTCGGGCAAATGGTTCAACATCATTCCATATGGCGTCCGCGAAAACGATCATCGTGTGGACATGGATGAAGTGCGCCGTCTCGCCATCGAACACAAACCAAAATTGATCATCGCCGGTTTCTCCGCCTATCCGCGCAAACTCGACTTCGAAGCATTTGCAAAAATCGCACACGAAGTCGGCGCGTATCTCATGGTCGATATGGCTCACGTCGCCGGACTCGTTGCCGCCAAAGTCTATCCGGATCCGATCCCGCACGCCGACGTCGTGACAACCACAACTCACAAAACGCTACGCGGTCCTCGCGGCGCCATGATTTTGTGCAAAACAAATGATCGCCTTGATCCGCAAGGCAAGAAAAATCTCGCACAAAAAATCGACAGCGCCGTTTTCCCCGGAGCCCAAGGCGGCCCGCTTGAACACGTCATCGCCGCAAAAGCCGTGAGCTTCCACGAAGCGCTTCAACCTTCGTTCGTTGCGTATCAAAAACGCGTACTTGCGAATGCCCAAGCCATGTCCAAAACGTTTCTCGAAGAAGGCGCACGTCTCGTTTCCGGCGGAACAGACAATCATCTCCTGCTTCTCGACGTCAGTCCTTGGGAAATCGGCGGCAAAGACGCCGAACTGTGGCTTGAATCCGTAGGCATTTCCGCAAACAAAAACATGATTCCGTTCGACACGCGCAAACCCGCCGATCCTTCCGGTATTCGTCTTGGCACGCCGGCGATCACCACACGCGGATTCGACGAGGCGGCAACGATCGAGCTCACGCGTCTCATTGCCAAACTCCTCAAATCAAAAAACGATCCTGCGATCGCCTCTGAAGTTTCCAAACGTGTTCGCGAACTTGCCGACGCGCATCCGCTTTACGCGGACTGGTCTTGAGCCTTTCCTTGGGCCGCTCGCAAAAACGCGTCGGATAACAGACCTCGTCCATCGCCGGATTTATTCGAGTGGCTGATAACCGTAATTCCCGGAAAATCTTTTTTCAATTTTTGTAAAACCTGTGCATGCTCCGAGCGCGTGAGCTTGTCGACTTTATTAGCGACCAGCAAATACGGCCACTCCGCCTGTTGAACCTGGTCAATGACTTCCTGGTCAATCGGCGTGACTCCATGACGTGCATCCAAAATAATCACGACAAGCTTGATACGCTTCGCAATCGACAAAAAACGCGACAGCATCACGATCAGCTTCTGACGATCATTCAGATTCATCTTGGCATAGCCATATCCCGGCAAATCAACCAACTCATACAGTTTTCCTATCTGAAAAATATTGATGAGCTTGGTGAGTCCGGGCGCCGCGCTCGTCTTGGCTAAATCTTTGACGCTCGTCACGGAGTTAATCAAAGACGACTTGCCCGAATTGGATCGGCCCATCATGACGATTTGCGGCAAGCCTGTATCCGGCACCAAACCCGGATCGGCATAACTCTTGATGAATCGTGCTTCCATAGAAAGACACCCTATCAGGAAAGAAAGGTTTCCCGAAAGGCCTTGGCCGCTTCTTGATAAGAAGCCTGATTTTCATCCTCCGGAGTCGTATAAGACCAATTCCAATACAACGCATCGGGTGTTTGAAAGCCAAAATACGAATGCACCTGCTTTTGCGTTTCTACGATCTCTCTCCCGCGCCAATTATGTCCGATCGCTATCAGCCCGGCATCAATATGTTCAAGCACATTGGATTCACCGAGCGTTGAATGGCGATTCTCGAGCCACGTAAGCCGCTCAATCAATTTCTGGTAAAACGCATTCATCTGCCCCCAACGCACGGAGCCGAAAAAGACCACCGCATCCGCCTCCAACAACGGCTTACTAACAAGCCAAAGCTCGTCATCCGGATTATTCATGCTGGCATAACAGCGATGGCATCCACTTGGATTTTTCTCCTTGTCATCAAGCAAAGCCGCCTTTTCTCCGCACGTATTTCCGCGATTCGTCGAGACATTTCCCTCGCATGGATAAATCTTGAGCGTTGTCGTATCAATAATTTGTACGCGCTTGCCCAACTTCTTTGCCATAGCCTCGGCAAGCAGCGTGCTCTTTGGCTTGTTTTGCTTTTCGCCAAGCCAACGATTACTCGTTGTCAAAAACAAAATCTTTTTCTTGTCCGCCAAATGCCGCAAACTCGCTTCCATCATTTCGCGTCCAAGGATCGTCATACAAAATCAACGAAGCGGACGCTCCAATGAATACTCGCCCTTTTCGCGGACAAACGTACCCTTGCGATAGGCATACACGATCGGTTCCGCTTCCGGTAAATCCAAATGTGCAATCTCATGATCGGAAATTCCTTCCAATTTTTTCATAAGGGCACGCAATGTATTTCCGTGACCGGCAAGAAGAACCGTCTCGCCCTTTTTGAGGCGCGGAACGATTTGCTTTGTAAAATACGGATAGGTCCGTTCGAACGCTTCCTTCAAACTCTCCCCTCCCGGCGGTTTCTCAACATACCCGCGTCTCCATCCATGTACGGCTACTTTTCCATATTTCTTTTCCGCATCCAGCTTGTCCATTCCTTGGATCTTGCCGTAATAACGCTCATTTAACGCACGGTTTTCGAAAACAGGAATATCTCCTTTATCGCAATGATTCGATTTATGCAGCCAATGTCGATAGCGCTTATCCTCCGTGTGCTGAACGATTCCGGTGCGATCCTGCTGTGAAAGAATAATATGCAATGTCTCATGAGCTCGCTCCAACGAAGACGTAAATGCGGAAGAAAACGCAAATCGCTTGCAATGCTTGGCACATAGCTCAGCCTCTCGAATACCATTCTCGCTTAACGGAACATCAACCCATCCCGTGAATCGGTTGCAGACATTCCAACGTGATTCGCCATGACGTACAAGAACAAGATGGGGCATAAGATTGACGGAGAAGCAGAATTTAGCTTCAATATAGCACGTTCGTTCGCCCCTTCCACGCAAGAGGATCACCATGTCCCATCCGTATGTCGGTGTCACCGGATTCATGCGGGCAACCGAGGTGTGTACGGCCCTTGAAGCCTTTCCCTGCAAAGAGCGAAAGCTCATGGTAGGCGTACTCGCAAGCTCCAAGACGCTGAAGGGCATCCCGAACAAATACCCCAACCGCTATCCCGATCCCAAGACGTTCTCAAGCATTTTCCAAGCGGATCGACGAGCGCTCAACCTCATCCACTATGCGACAGATGATCGTTCGACCTTGCGTGGTCAGGTCGGCAAGCTCGTCGAGCTCGGCGGACCGTACCTGGACGGCTTCCAGTTCAACATCCCTTGGCCATCGCCTTCCGCCATCCATCGACCAGGCTTGCGCACGATCTTGCAGATCGGCTCGCGCGCCCTCGAAGAATGCGCCAACGATCCGCAGCGCGTCTGCGACAAGCTGACCTACTACGACCCGGAGGTCACCGACGTGCTCATCGATGCCAGCGGCGGCCGCGGCATACCGATCAATGCCGAAACAGCCGCATCCTATGTCGAGGCGATTTCCGAGCGCATTCCGCGTCTCGGCATCGGTATCGCCGGCGGACTTTCGGCAGAGAGCTTGGGCATCATTGCACCGCTCCTCAAGCGCTTTCCGCAGACAAGCATCGACGCCGAGGGCTGTCTCCGCACCGCGGAAGATCATCTCGACATCGCAAGAATGACCTCCTATCTCGCGTCCGCCATTTCCATCACGAGCAACCTCTGAAGCACCAGCCCCATGATTCCGCAACACGGAATTCTGTGGGCTGGTTTTTCTTTTCTTGTTTATCGATACACGTTCAAAATTGCATTCAAAACAGCACGTGTTGCAAGTCCGACGGTGCCTGTAACCGGCAAGCCATGTGATTTCTGAAAACGCTTCACTGCGGTCTGTGTCGCTACGCCATAACTCCCGGTCATCTTCCCTTCCGGATAAATTGTTTTACCGAGCAACGTAAGCAGCTCCTGCAAATATCGCACGGAATCAGATCCCGTCATGCCGGAATTCAAGTTCGACGTAAACGAAAATGTTTTCGGAATAAGCGTAAAAGGCCAAATCTCTGGCGCCACGGAACAGATATTCGCTCCACTGACAAAGCCTGGATCAAGATAGTCTTGAATACGCAAATTCCCGCTCGGGAATGTCGCCGAAAGCTCCAAACGTGACTTCTGTGAAATTTCAAATGCGCTTAACGGCTCGCCAATCGCATAATCATCAAAGAACGCTTCCGAGATATCCTCCACCTGCTTATTCCAATCTGCTCCGGCTAAAATCATCGCATCTGATTCGCTTGCGATCGGACGGAGGAGCGCTCCGGGCTGAACAAGATAAACGAGCGCATTCTTGGGAAATTTAACAAGGCGAATACCGGAACGATAGGTAATATTTTTTCCCAGCGGTACCTGTGCAAGATCGGTAGGGGTAACAATTCGTACCTTTGAAAAGTCACAGTACCAAGAAAAGAAAACCTTGCTATTCGAGAATGCATGGCGCATGCCATCTGCCCCAAGATAGTAAACCGTACTATCTTCCTGCGTATCGAAGTTTTGATCATCCGGAAGTTTCACCAGATCATGCACTTGCCAGCCAAATGACTTGAATACATTGATTGCGTTCACCGTACCTGCGACGCTTGGCGGCAATGAGGAAGTTGCAAATCCCGTAGCAGGTAATGGATTCGTGCTCG
>CAZYKJ010000010.1:7062-9472 GCA_964648065.1 uncultured Gammaproteobacteria bacterium | reverse complement strand
CGAGGACCGCCAGCGCCTCGTCGCGCGACATGTCGGTGCGCGGCCCGCGCGGCGAGGGGGGGAGGGTCCAGGGGCCAAGCTGGTCGAGAAGGTTTGATTTGGAAGTCGTAAATTCGACAAAATCGTTGCTGCACCAAACCCGCTCACAGCATCGACGTGTATCGTATACGGATTATATCCGCCTGCTGTTTCCGCAT
The DNA here is from genome assembly GCA_964648065.1 of uncultured Gammaproteobacteria bacterium. Lineage (GTDB taxonomy): Bacteria > Patescibacteriota > Patescibacteriia > 2-12-FULL-60-25 > 2-12-FULL-60-25 > CAIXDN01. The sequence goes on along the minus strand of CAZYKJ010000010.1, from coordinate 9,275 downwards.
TCGTTGAACTTGATAGGACAAAGGCAGGAAAAGGCGTCGCTGTGAACGGCGTGAAACCCGTCGCATCCGTAATAAGCAAGGTTGAAGAAGCGCCATTATTCGAAGTAAACGTTACATTGGCTCCGCTCACCGGCGTACTCGCATTGTCCTGCACATAACCGCGCATCGTAAAGAACGCTCTCACAACACCATTATTCGTCATGGAAGCCGAAGTCGCGCTCAAAGACGTATTAATCAATGTATTGTCTCCGGAAGATTCACTCAGAATATCCGCCACAAGATTCTGGAAAAGCGCAGAATTGGTAAAAATATTTCCGCCGGCAACACCGACAAAACGAAAACCGTTGGAGTTGCCTGTCGATGTAACATTTGTAAACACCTCCCCCGTAGAATCATCTATACGGATACCAGCCTTGGCTCCGGCAAGGACGACTCGTGTAAGCGCTGGAGGAAGCGTAAGTCCAGGCTTCACCGTTACAAGAGCAGCAGCAACATTTGCGGCGTTATAGGAGAAGGTTCCATCACCGTTAGCCGTAAACACGCCTGCAATGAATGCGTCGACTGTATTTGGAGCACCGCATTTGGTAGCAATGTAAGAATTTAAACCTGCGGCGTCATTCGTAAAACCGGCCTCAATCAATAATCTGCTCGGAATAATGATGGTGATACGCGTAGCAGGACCACCAGTTGCCTCGACCATGCCGACGCTCCAATCATCCAAACCTTGGCCTGCTGCAAAGGTAACATCCGTATTATCAGCGGAAGCAAAGGCTACACTTGAACAAGTCGTATTTCCTATAATCAAAGGCGAGTTCGGGGGTCCACCGACATTCGCCGATTGATCATAAGCGTTGCCGCCAAAAACAAAATCCGTTTGAGTAATCGTATACGTCGATGTCGGCGTTGACGAAGCGCCGGTGAATGTCATGTCGCTAAAATTCGAGCTGTCGATTCCGGAAAGAAATAACGCGTCACTCGATGTCGCATGGATAATCGTTCCGGCTCCCGCACCCACAATTGTGACATTGCCGGAAAACGGCGATCCATCCGTCTGCAAGGAAAGCAAAATAGCAGAATAATCGCCATTGGCGATATGGACCGTGTCACCGTTACGCAAAGACTCCATCAACGGTGTCGTATTCGTCGCATCCACCAAAGAATAATCGACCGTACCGGATTGATTGACATGAAAACTATTTCCGCGCACTCCCGGAATTGCACCGATATCGTCCGTACCATTCACGTCAAGAAAAACGCTGTATGGCACTAGCTGATAATCATTTGTCGATGTCGCGTCATTCGTACGTAGAGGGCTAAAGTGCCGAATAATGGAATTGGATGATGCGGGAAAATCGGTTGTGCCATTGATATTCAGCCCGACAAAGCCCTCATAATCGGTAAACAAATCAAGACTTGATGCCGGCCCAGCGCCGTAGGACGAATGTCCCTGCATGAATGCCGTGCTCGACGGTGATGTTGCAATAATCAAGTTATGCGACGATGTCGCCCAGACATGCGCCACATTCCACGACGACATCAGGATTCCCGAACAGTCATTACAAGGATCATTCAATAAAATCGTATTGTATTGCGTATCGACGGCAATATCTCCGCCCGAACCATTGAGGTTAAGCACTTGAATTCCACCACCGTTTGCGGACATGGAGAAGACATTGTCGCGAATCGTAATCCCCAAACTGTTGGCGATCTCGACCACACTCAGCCCGCCGCCAGAAAAAGTCGAAAACGGCATCGAGACCGTGTTAGAGGCAAAATAAATATCGTAGCTTTGGTTGGTTATACCGATAATCTGATCGCCCGTGGGCGTAGAAGTGACATAATCCGTAATGATATTTCTGGTGAACTGAACACTCGTAGAATGATTGATAAACAGAGCATCACCGCTCGCATAGGAAAGTGAGTTGATCGTATTCGAATCGATCGTCGCTCCCACGGTATTACTAATACTAATATTCTTCAGACCAAGATTCCCCGTGGCAGTAATATCCGTGACATTATTCGTGGAGATACGGGAACTTTCCAAAAATTGGTTATCGAGAATCTGGATATTCGACTGGTTGTTGCTGACAATGGAAACATTCGAATAAATACAGTCGCGGAAAATATTATCTGACTGAGGATGGATATTGACCGGATTTGTCTCATCATCAACACCGATAATGGCGCCACTATTTTGACAGTCCAAATTCACA
>CAZYKJ010000010.1:0-7052 GCA_964648065.1 uncultured Gammaproteobacteria bacterium | reverse complement strand
TCGGTACATTGAACGGAAAGGTCTCGGTGGTTGAAGCATAATCTGCACCGACAGCAATCGTATCTCCGGGCGCCGGCGCACCGATCGTGATCGCATCCGTAATCGTTGTGTAATCGCATCCCGTATCACAAACCGTAATTGTGGAAGCGGCGTACACATGAATGACATAGGTAAGCCCGACAATCGCAAGAACTCCAACTAAAACGGTAGCCGTACCAAAAACGAGCTCATTGCGAAGCAACTTTAGATTCACGAACACAATAATACCATAAAATTCATGTTACTCTATACAAATATGGTCAAATCTCGTCCTCGCATTCCACGAAACGCCATCATTCTCGCTTTCGTCGCACTTGCTTCCGGCTTCGGACAAGACCTGATCTCGCCAATTCTCCCCGGCTACCTCCTGCTTCTTGGATTAAACCGCGCTGATATCGGCCTTATTGATGGACTGCTCCAAGGAACAACCAATATCTGTCGTTTTCTTTCCGGCTGGATATCGGATCGCTTCCACCAACGCAAACAATTCGTCTTTTTTGGCTACACACTCTCCTCGATTGCGCGTCCGCTCCTGGCACTCACCGGATCATTTCTTCCGGTTGCAGCGCTCCGTATTCTTGACGGCGCAGGCAAAGGCATCAAAGACGCGCCTCGTGACTCGCTTGTCGCCGAAGCGGCAAAAACCGGAGCCAGCGGCCGCGCATTCGGCTTTCACCGCATGATCGACACCGCAGGCTCGGTCCTTGGTCCGGTTGCGGCGTTCGTCCTCCTTTCGTATCTCACCCCTTCGCTGGAAAGTTATCGCTTGATTTTCTTTGCCGCAGTCATTCCCGGAACCATCGCGCTCGCGCTTATTTGGCTCGGCGTCCGCGAACCCGAACAAACCAAAAAAACCAAAAAGAACCCCCATCAAACATTGCCGCTATCTTTTTGGATCTTTACCGGCTTCATGACATTGGCCACGCTCACCAAAATTAACGACTCGCTCTTTCTCGTCCGTGCCGTGGATCTCGGCATTCAACAAAGCCTAATTCCCCTTCTCTTCGGCGCTTTCACGCTGATTTACGCTCTCGTCTCCTATCCGATTGGCATATGGAGCGACCGCATCGGCAAAATGCCAATGCTTATTTCCGGTTGGTTGATACTTGCCATCGTAGAGTTCGGATTCTCGTTTGAACCCTCCATTCCGATGACATTAGCCCTCTTTGCCGGCTACGGACTCTTCTTTGCACTCACCGAAGGCTCCGCACGCGCCTTTATCGCCGACATTGTCGGCCAAGAACATCGCGGGAATGCCTATGGCATCTACTACACCTGTATCGGCCTCGGATTAATTGCAGGCGGTTATCTCCTCGGACGAATCTGGGACGCGGGAAATCCGGACGGCGCTTTCCAAATCGCCGCCGCCGGCTCGCTCATCTGCGGGCTCGCTTTGACCGTTCTGTATCGAAAAACAAAACAGATAGCGTCTTAAGCGAAGATGCTATACTGGCATAACAAAAAAATCCTATGCCAGACCTGAAAGAAATCCACGCAAGAATCCGTGCAAAAAAAGACGAAAAGAAAAAAATCAAAGTCATTGTAAAAGACGTTTTTGATCAATCCAAACCTCTACAGGACGTCATTGAAGAATTGAAAACGCTAAAAGCAAAAAAAGCGCAGCTTGAAAACGAACTGCGTAGCGATTTTCAAACCGAATTGGAACAGCTTGAACGTATATCACTTGATGTTAAAACCGACGAAATGCTCCTCACGGATCTTTCGCTGACCATGCTCATGAAAGGGGAAACGCTTGCTGTCACGGAGGAAAACGACGTGAAGTATGAACCGGTTTTCCGTATCACCTTTAAAAAATCCAATACGGTGTAGTTACGAAAAATACGTATCAACGACAAACTCGGCGATCTGCTGGGCATGTGCAACCGTTTCAAAATTCAAAATACTACTCACGTAGTAGGTGTTTCGCTTTCCTTGCAAAGCTTGCATGGACGCATAGAATCCGGCTCGCAAATCCTCTGCTGACACAAAATAAAAATACTCCCAGTCTTTTTGCGCAATAATCTTTTTTACTTCACAACCCATGTCGCGTAAATCCTCGACAATCATCCGATTGATCTCGTCTTGCGACATCGTTTCCGGTACGGTTTGAAACAGCACCGAGCAATTGGTTTCTGGAAAAAAACAATTCGCACCAATCACATGACCAAGCCGCTCCGGTATCACATGGTCCGCAAAAAAAGCTGTTTTTAACGGAATAGATCCTTCCACAAGCGTCGTAATCATTCGATGGGAACGGATTTTGTTAAAAAGTCGACGCTCTTGATCCGATACATCCAAAAATGTATCCGCGTGATTCAATGGCGTTGTAACAAGAAGCGTATCAAATACTTCCATACTCCCATTCACCGTCACATGCACGCTTCGTGGAAATCGCTCAATCGAGTCGATAGATACCCCGGTCCGCACATCCAAATCTTGAGCAACTCGTTCCCATAATGATTGCCATCCACCCGGAAAAAAACAGACTTGTCCCCCGTTCATCAGCAGCGATTTCAATAAAGACGTATTCATCATGGATGAAATAATCTTCAAACAATACACGGCCGGCATACTCTCGTAATAACCGTACCCCAAACCCGTCACCGCTGGCTGAAATGCTTTTCCAGCCGCCTCCAAGCGATGCGCCTGTAAATAGGACTGGAACGGCTGCAATAAATCCGAATCCAGCTCGCCATAGCCGGGCTTCTCAAGACCATGAACGCGGACGGCATCATGCAAACCGTACAAAGACCAAAAAATATCCGCCAACGAATACCATTGCCGTGCAAAAGCGATTGGATTGAGATAGCGCTGATTGGAAAAGTAAAAATCCTTGGTATCAAACGATTGATACGGTACTTGATAGTGATCCGCTAGTCGTGCCGTATCATCTTGTCTTGAAAACATCATGGATCCAAGATCAAAATGCGTTCCTTTGTATTCAACTGAGTAGGATTTACCGCCAACGTTTTTTTCGGACTCAAAAACAACGACATTCTTAAAGCCGCGTTTTTTCAATGCAAGGGCCGCGGTCAAACCCGAAGCTCCGGCACCGATAATCGCTATGCGTTCTTCAAGATTCTTTGACATAACTCGGCACACTGCGCACAAAATGACACGTGTAGCCGCCTGGATTACGCTCGAGATAATCCTGATGCTCGGGTTCGGCTGGCGTAAAAGTTCCTAGCGGCTCCAAAGTGGTCACAACCGGATTTGGCCAATTCTTGGACTTGTTCACCAAGTCAATCAAGCGTTCTGCGTCTTTTTTCTCCTCTTCCGATCCATAAAAAATCGCGGAGCGATATGCCGATCCGACATCATTCCCCTGCCGATTCATCGTCGTTGGGTCATGGATGCGAAAAAAGAAATCCAACAATTCCGGATAACTTGTGAGCTTCGGATCGTAGGTAATTTTCAATGCTTCTGCATGACCCGGATGGTCCTGATACGTCGGATGCTCATTCGTGCCGCCCGTATATCCCGCCTCCGTATCAATCACGCCTTTCTGCTTGCGGAACAAATCCTCCATCCCCCAAAAGCAACCCCCGGCAAGGACCGCCGACTTTGTCTCCATAATTAAGTTTGCTGCTCGCCAAAAGCTTCATCATCTACATCCGCATCGGCATCCGCCTTCGTGTGATGAATACGTCCTTCAATGTGATTCGGAGGTGCATACACCGTCGCGATCTTAAGCGGCTCGCTTCCCGTATTCTTAAAATTATGGCGAGTACCCGGTGTAACAATCACGATAAATCCCGGACCAACAGGAAATGTTTCCCCATCCAAAATTGCCTCGCCAGTTCCGCTTTGGAAATAGAGCGTTTGCTCGACATGCTTATGCGTTTCCTCTCCAATTTCTCCTCCGGGAGGAATATTCATCGCCACCAGCTGGGATTTGGCACCCGTAAACAAAACGCGTCGAAAATCGGTATTTGCATCAGTCAACGCATGAATATCGGAGTGATAGGACATAGGAATAGGTATCGAATGAATGAATCAAGAACGTTGGTTAATCGCATCATACGCCGAGACCTGAAAGATGCAAAAGGACCAACAAAAAAATGACTCCTGTACGGAGTCATTTTTTTTCTCTGATTAATGCATGTAGAACAAGACCGTCGCCGCTGCCATCAGACAAGCCAAGGACCCGCCAGCCATAATGGCGATTTTCTTGATGACCCACTTCCCTTCGGTACCCCCAAAAATGACTGCACTTACTTGCGTCGGAAGAACAAAACCCAGCCAAAAGAATCCCGCTTCACCGAACGCATTCCATTCGGAAGGAAGACTCGTGAGAAATAACTCCAGCACAAAGGAGGTCAAAATAGTAACGAGAAACTGCCCAGCCAACATCGGACCCATACTCTTCATCATGTTGGCCTGGACATCTTTCGAGAGCTTATCGAAGCCATGTATCTTCCCCCAGACTTTACCGAAAATTGGCGTATACCAAATCGCACCCACGATAAACTGAACGAATGTTGCGAAAAAAATGGCTGTGTAATTAAGATGCATATAAAGAAATGGAATTATTTAAACTATTTTAACACAAAAATACCCGCTCTTTCAAGCGGGTATTTTCATGGCAGGGGCGGGGGGAATCGAACCCACGTCTAAGGTTTTGGAGACCTTCGTCCTACCATTGAACGACGCCCCTATGCTAACTGATTGCGGCCGTAAATATAGCCGAAACATCCCTAATTAGCAAGTTAGATAGATTCCCCAGTCCGAATCATGTGCAGAATAACAGACGGAGCATCGGGAGATGTCGGATCCAGTAAACCCGTCACCGAAGTAATACCGGCATCCGGCACGCTCGATGACTGCATGATCTCAAAGTAATCACCGGGCATCGAATCAACGACATTGATCGTCGTCAAAACCGAATACCCATTTTGAACTGTCATGATTCTCGCCGTTTCCGGAACATCGACGCCATTTTTTCGCAACCAAATCGAGAACACGCCTCCACCGGATAGCTGAACAGATGTCGTGATTCTGTATCTACCCTCTTGCGTCGGATAGATACGCGAAGGATTATCCGTCGTTGAATGATTTATTAAGTAAACTTCTTTATTTTCATGAAACAAAATCGCTTGAGATTGACTCGTATCCGAAATGCGCTGATCCGTCATGTCCTTCAGCGTCGCATGCGCAACCGTTGCTTCAAGAGATCCTCCGGTCGCACCCGTCGAGCCCGGCGCACCGGCCGACCCACCCGAACCGCGCTCACCTTGAATACCCTGTGTTCCCGTTGCCCCGATAAAACCCTGAATCCCTTGAATACCTTGAACACCCTGCGTGCCGGATTCACCTTGGGGACCTCCGAAAGCTGTAACTCCTGGAATTCCCTGAATTCCTTGTAAGCCCTGTATACCCTGAACGCCGATCAAACCCTCGATACCTTGAATTCCTTGTAAGCCACGGATACCGCGCGACGTAATCTGACTGGATTTACAGTAAATGCCCGTAACCATGTTTTGTCGGAAAACGCGCGGCAAAGGATTTCCTGAAACATCATGAACCTCCGTAGCCGCTGTCATCGAGTACACAGCGTCTTCCTGCAAAGGACCGCTCGGGGTAAATACAAGAACATGCGCATGCGCGATGGTAGCCGCATCAAGAACGCCTGTCATACTGATACCCAAACTCTTCTGCCAATCCATCAATGCCTTCTTTGTTACAGAACCAAAATAGGTTGTCGGCGTAGCGTTTGGAAAGAATCCCATCGCGTACAAAAAAATCTGCAGCTTCTTGGCATCCGCACCGGTACTACCCATAGCTAATCCCTTCTTCAGACTATCAAGCTGGAGAAACGTATACGTACCGAGTACAGGTACATCATTCGGACCAAGAACATAAACGCTATTTAGCGTGATGGTTTTCGGATCTACCTCGCGGGAAAACGTTGCGATGAACGTACTCAGTACCGATGTACAACGCGGACCGCCTCCGATATTGATCTGACTAAATTTTACGTCAAAATTACTTGGTGTGGATACTGTTGTCGCCGCAGAGACAGATGGGACAAGTCCAATCAATCCAAAAAGGGCCGTTAAAAACGAAAAAAGAAAGGACTTCATATTAGTCGAATTATAATATAGATACCATAAAGCAACAATAAAGGCCCCCAATCGGGGGCCTTTATTGTTGCCACGAAGAACTATTTTGTTTCCGTGATATAGAAGTCAACCTGACCGCGCGTCAAACCATTGATATCAATCGGATCTGAGGCTGCGTTACGTCCACAGAAGTACACAGCGACATCCCATGGGTCGTTCTCATCGTAGTAAGCAATCTCTCCCGAGTTCGGAAAGGAGTTTTCGATATTATCGACATCCTTCAAGTCCGTATTCGGAGCGGCAATGTCTCCGGCGGAAACCTGCACGCCATTCTGCTCTGCGCGAACCGCAACAACACCGATTTCATCAACGTTCGGGCCCGAGAAAGCTGTTCTCGCCTTCGTAACAATAGCATTGATCTCGCCGCCAGCCGGAACCGTCTCCAACACAACGCGCTTGGCAAATCCGCCGCAAACACCTCCCGGATCAGCGCTATTCGGTACCGCATTGATATCGGCATAGCCCATACGTAGTCGATTCAACTGAATCGCACGACTGACATTCGTCGTCGTAACAGCTCCGGCCATAAAGGTGCCGGAAAAAGTCACCGCCGATGCACCGAGCACCAACAATGATGGGATAAGGAGCTTCTTGAGCTTCATAAAGACAATCATTAGTGAATAATGAATATATTATAACATGCATTAAAATACATTTAACGACGAAGATAAATAAAGAATAAATATTACAATATAGCACTTGGATTAGCGATATTTTATTGCTAAACTATCCACATGTTTGATTTAACAAAACAAGAATTCCAACTGCTCCGCTCTTTGAATTCTCCACGAAAAATACAAGACTACCTGGACACGTTACCAATCAATTTTGAAAAAGACGGTGACACCTGTCTCTCGCCGCGCCGCGTGATGCGTGAGAAGCGGGCGCATT
>CAZYKJ010000009.1:0-14229 GCA_964648065.1 uncultured Gammaproteobacteria bacterium | reverse complement strand
GAAGATGGCTCGCTCATCCTCGATCTCCGTTTGAATGTCGGACGTATTTGGTCTCGCATTGAATCGCTCCCGGATATCGATGGGGGAGTCACGGTTGAAACAAGCGATGTTGTCGCAACCGTTCGCGGTACGGCATTTGATCTGGAAAAAACTTCCAATCAGCCGACGACGCTTTGGGTTTCCGATTCCGTGGTCGAAACCAGCGGCCCGACCGTCGCTTCGACATCGGACGGACTTCTCGTCACGGAAGGCTCTATGGCTAAATTCGGCGGTGCCTATCGTACGACCTCGACATTGCCGATCTCGGCATCGAGTACGTTGAGCCAGTGGTTCATAAACAATCGCGAAGCCGATAAAAAATTCATGGATCGCGGCCGCGAAAACCTACGCATGTCGCTCGGTCTCGGCCGTCAGCAAAAAACCGGATTGATTCGCGGACTCATCAATCTTTCGGAAGGTGCGAGAGGTCGATTAAGTCCGACTCCCGTGCGCGACAGGTTGGCGGCGCGTTCTGTTTTGCGTCGGCTCTTGTCGATTCGTGATGCAGCCGAAAACGGAAATCCAGGCCAAGCCGCTGACGACTTTACGACACTCGAACGAGAAGTGCGCCAGCGCCTCGAAACCAAGGATCCGGCCGCCATTCGCGTGTTTCGACGCGCGCTGATGCAGAGCCGGCAAATTTTTGAAGACGTGAATCCCGAATCCCCGGCATATCACTTCAAACAATCGCTCGAAGAGGCACGTGAGAGAGTCGCCATCACCCCGGAAGCACAGAGCTTTGTCCGTTTATTATCCGTTGACTCGCGTTTGAATGAGGCTGCGCGAGCGCTCGAGGATGGTAAAACGGATTTGGCAGTCCGTATGATTGCTGTTGCCGAGCAAACGCTGGACAATACCGGCCGTGAAAACGGCAATCGCCCCGGCATCGACAAGCGATTGCTATCCAAGCAAAGAGCTTTGTCTGCTCGTGCAGCCGCGTTGCGTCAAAAAACAGTAACCTTGCCAGAAACCTCAACCGGCACCACCATGCTGATAGAAACCAAGACCCAAATCTTTATCAACGGAAAACCTCTATGAGAATCCCACGTCCAGCTTGGTCCGTCCTCGTCGGTACAGGCATTGGCCTGATTGGCGCGCTCGGTCTCTTGCTCGGCCTCTTTGATACCGCCGGCGATCGCGTCACCGACCGCTTTTTCTTGCCGCGTACCGCCAACTCGTCATCAATCATCGTCGCGATCGACGACGCCTCGCTTGGACGCATCGGCCGTTGGCCATGGCCGCGCACCGTGCATGCCGATCTCATCAATAAATTGAAGAGCGCCGGTGCCAAAGTGATAGCGCTCGACGTCAACATGGCTGAACCCTCTAGTGAGGGCGCAGACAACTCATTTGCCGAAGCGATTCGCGTATCCGGCAATGTCGTCCTCCCGCTTGAACTGGATTTTTCCGTCCAAAACAATCAAATTGTTTTCAATTCCCAAAACACGGTACAGCCGATCGCTTCGATTCTCTCCAATGCCAAGTCCTCCGGCTTTTCCAATGTTCCTCTGGATGCCGATGGTGTTGCTCGCCGCATTCCAATCCAAGCCCACGGCCTCGATGGCTCGCTCGTTTCACCGTTTGCCTATGAAGCCGCACGCCTCTCCGGCCTCGCGCCGTCAATCACAAGCATTCCTGTCGATCGTCTCGGCCGTTTGATCATCAATTTCCCGAACACGCCGCGCAAAGGCTTCCCAATTGTCTCCGCCGCCGACATTCTCCAAGACCGCGCCGACATGACGCGCTTCAAAGACAAAACCGTCTTCATCGGAGCCACCGCCCGCGACCTCCACGATCAACAAAACGTCTCCACCTCCTTCGGCGATCCGATGAGCGGTGTCGAGATCCACGCTTCCATCTACGACACGCTCGTCCAGCGTGCATGGCTCGCTCCGGTTTCGCTTTGGATTCAGGCCTTGCTCCTGATGCTGACCGGCCTCCTCCTTGGTTTGATCGTTCCGCGCACCAAAGCCCGCGCCAGCGCCCCGGTCGCCATCGGTATTTGGATGATTTGGATTATCGCTGCGTTTTTCCTCTTCGATCGCGGCTACGTGCTCGACATTGTCTGGATTTCGCTCGTCGTCTTCTTCGGCTACATGGGCCTGCTTATCGAGCGCTGGCTCGAAACCGACACCCAGCGAAAGCAAATCCGATCCGCCTTCACGCGCTACGTCTCGCCAAGCGTCGTTGATCAAATCATGAAGGATCCCAAGCGCCTCAAGCTCGGCGGCGATCGCCGAAACATGAGCGTGCTCTTCTCCGACTTGCGCGGCTTCACGACTTTGTCCGAAGGCTTGTCTCCGGAAGCACTGGTCGATGTACTCAATACCTACCTGAATGAGATGACGAACATCGTCTTCGAAGAAGTAGGTGTGCTCGACAAATATATCGGCGACGCCGTCATGGCGTTCTGGAATGCCCCGCTTGATCAGCCGGATCATGCTGCCCGCGCCGTCCGAACCGCCGTCCGCATGCGCGACAAGCTCGAAGAGATGAATGCCGAAGGCGTTTTCCCAAAGGGGATTGAGCTCAAAGTCGGCGTCGGCGTAAACACCGGCGACATGGTTGTCGGAAACATCGGTGCCGACATTCGCTATGACTACACCGTCATCGGCGACAGCGTAAACCTTGCTTCGCGCACCGAAAGTCTCTGCAAAGAATACGGCGTTCAAATCATCATCACCAAAAACACGCTCGACCGACTCGGCACAGGCTTCGTCACGCGCGAACTCGACTCCGTTGCGGTCAAAGGCAAAAAAGAACCGGTGCGCATTTACCAAGTGCTCGGCGAAGTCGGCAAAGTCTCGGATGAGCGCATCGCTTATGCCCGACGCTTCGAACAAGCCCTCACCGATTATTACGCTCGCAAATTCGCCGTCGCCGCTGAGACTTGCGAGGAGCTCTTGCTCCAGCAGCCCGACGATCTTACGGCCCAACACTTGATCGAACGCTGCAAAATCTATCAAGAAAATCCGCCACCCGCCGATTGGAACGGCGCATGGATCATGACAAAGAAATAGCAAGAACCCCGCCAGTTTGGCGGGGTTTGTGATTCAGCCCGTTTGGGCTGATAGCGAGAGCTGTCGGAGGAATCCTTGTACATCCTCGGGCTTGCCGCTCCAAGTCATGCGGAACTCACCGAGGGAAAGAGTGAATCCGTATCGAGGTTCATTCTCGAATTCGAATCCGCGTGGCCGATAATACAGCGTGAGATATCCTTCAAGTCGAATCCAGTTACACAGTACTTTTGGATTTTCGAATCCAAAGCCGTACGAGGATCGCGAGGACTTGCAAAGCCGATCGATAGGCCGCGACTTGTGAAAATGGGGAAGATGCCGAGGACAGAGCATGACGCCATGTTCCAAAGGCTGCCAAACCGCTTCCCCGTTACGGAACAAAATCTGGATTGGAACGTCGTGATACAGCGTGAGCGAGTCAGGAATCACGATCACAGCCTTGCTGCTCGCTTCGAGAACAGCACCGTATGAAATATGATGCGTAGAAATAATTTCGACTTCCATCGACGCCCTACCTCCCGAGTCCGACGCGTTCACGTACCAATTGCATCTTTTCCGTAGCCAAACTCTGGGCCGAATCTCGGCCTTTGTCAAGGATCTTCATGAGCGTTTCCGGATCTTCACGCAGCTCATGGAATTTTTTACTGATCGGTCCCAAATGTTCGACCAATGCCTCGGCCAAAGCCTTTTTGAAATCGCCATAACCCTTACCTTCGAACTCCGTCTCAATCTCCTTCATGGTTTTGCCCGTAATCTGATGATAAATCGTCATCAAATTCGCGACAGCCGGCTTTTTCTCCGGGCTATATTCCACGCCGCCTTCCGTATCGGTCACGGCACGCATGATTTTTTTGCGAATCGTGTCCGCATCATCCGAGAGCAAAATTTTCGAGTTGTCAGAAGCATCGCTCTTGCTCATCTTCTTCGACGCATCTTGCAAACTCATGATACGCGCGCCATGTTTCTGAATCAGCGCCTGCGGAACTTGGAAGGTATCGCCAAAACGTTCATTAAAACGGCGAGCGAGCACGCGCGCGAGTTCAAGATGTTGCATTTGATCCTCACCAACCGGCACCGCGCTCGTGTCATACAAAAGAATATCCGCCGCCATCAATGCCGGGTACGTAAAGAGACCGGCTCCTGCGCGTTCGGTACCGCCTTTACCGGACTTGTCTTTAAACTGCGTCATGCGCTCGAGTTCTCCCATCTTCGTGAGCGTTCCCAAAATCCAACCAAGCTCCGCATGTTCCGGAACTTCACTCTGCACATAAATCGTCGAACGCTTCGGATCAATTCCTACGGCAAGATAGGTCGCGGCAGCGTCGAGAATATTCTGGCGCAATTCCTTCGGATCCTGCGGCACGGTAATCGCATGCAAATCGACGATACAAAACAGGCATTTGTGATCATGCTGTATCGGCACCCATTGCTTGAGCGCGCCGATGTAATTGCCGAGATGCAGTCCGCTCGTCGGCTGAACGCCGGAGAAAACAAGGTCTTTCATGCCGTAAGGGTATCCGATTGACCCAAGGTACGCAAAACCCCGCCGAAGCGGGGTTTTCGATCTTGTCTTTAGACCTCGATAATCACCGGAATCACCATCGGACGAAGCTCCGTTTTGATGAACAGGAATTCTCCCATTTCATCGCGCAGCTTGTCTTTGATATAGGACATATCCGCCGATTCCGCCTTTGGATCACCGCTCTTGAGAATGTCGGCAGCCTTTTGGCGCGCCAACTGAATCAATTCCTGATGTTCCTTCATGTAGACGAAGCCGCGCGAGATCACATCCGGCATGGCGGCCGGCTGGCCCGTGCGTCCATCAACAACCGCGACAAGGACGACAACGCCATCACCCGCCAATTGCTGACGATCGCGCAACACGATCTGGTTGGTATTACCGACGCCGAGACCGTCGACGAACACATAGCCCGTCTCCAATTTCTTATTCGTCAGCATGCCATTTCCTTGATTGTCGAATTCCATCACCTGACCGTTGTCGGCGATAAAGATGTTCTTCGGATTAAATCCGTTCTCGATAGCCACCTTGGCGTGATCGCACAAGAATGAGTAGTGACCCTCGATCGGAATCAAGTATTTCGGCTTGATCCAATCATGGATTTCCTTCAAGTCATCCTGCTGTGCGTGACCGCCGGCATGCACATCCATCATCTTGTAGTGGATGACATCCGCGCCTTCGCGATACAGCGTATCTTTCACGCGCTGAACCGAGCGCTCATTGCCCGGAATGATGGACGAAGAGAACACCACCGAGTCTCCCGGTTCAATGGAAAGAATCGGATGCTCATGGTTCGCGACGCGCATCAGCACGGCACGTTCCTCGCCTTGGGCGCCCGTACAAATAACGGCCGTTTTCTCGCGCGGATAATTGTGAATGTCTTTCGTGTCGATCAGCGTGCCTTTCTGAACTTCCATGTAACCCAATTGCTGGGCAATCATGACGTTGGAACGCATCGAGAAACCCTCGATAGCAACTTTGCGGCCCTGACGTTCACAAGCTTTGATAATCTGCTGAACACGCGCGATCATCGAGGCGAATGTACCGATAATAATGCGGCCTTTCGCGTTCTTGATAATCTCGTCGATATTCGTCTGAATGACTTGTTCGGCCAATTGGCGTCCCGGCTTGGAAGCATTGGTCGAGTCACACATCAGAGCGAGCACATTGCGTTCGCCAAGCGCTTTGATCTTTTCGGTATCCTGCTTGGACTGCGCTCCCGGACCCTCTTCCAGCTTAAAGTCGCCCGTGTGAACGACAATGCCGGCCGGCGTCGTGATAATCACGCCCATCGAGGACGGAATCGAGTGGGCAACGCCAAAGAATTCGATCTTGAACACGCCAAGTTGAATCGCATCATCCGATTTTACGGAGAACAAATTCAAGCGCGGCTTGTCTTTATGATCTTCCTGACGCTTGGCGATAATGCCGCAGGTCAAATCCGTACCGAATACCGGAGGATTGCCGAGCTTCGGAACCAAATGCGGAATGCCGCCGATGTGATCGTAGTGGGCATGCGTGATAATAACGCCGCGCACATTCTTTTCCTTGCCTTTCAAGCTCGCAATGTTCGGAACAATATAGTCGACACCCGGCATATCTTCATCCGGAAACTGAAGACCAAGGTCAACGAGAATAATGTCGTTGCCATATTCGAGCATCGTACAGTTGCGTCCGACTTCCTCATTGCCGCCAAGCACGGCGATCTTCAAACGATCGCTGCCCGGTTCAAGCACGTCGGTATCGGTTCCGCTCTTGCGATGCGGCGTATTCTTGTACGTGCCCATGCGCGGCATAGCTTCAAAAGCGCCGCCCATTTTTCCGCGCTTCTTTCCATGACCGCCATGCTGTTTTACTTCATGTTTATCAGACGGGCCGACGGTTCCTTCTTCCTTCGCAAAACCCTGTTTCAGGCTTTCCGAAGTACGAAAATTCGCGCCAAGCGGCTTGGCTTGCGTGCGTGTCGGGAGCGGCTTGTCGAAAAGTGATCGACCGCCCTTGGATCCGCCGCGGCTTCCGCCGCGCGGTGGTCCGCCGAACGAGCGTCCCGGAGGACGTTTTGCCGGAGGAGTATTTGGTGTATTTACCATGTGTTTGGTGGGATTTTCTAAAAAGAAAAGTCCTTCATATTAAGCGAAAGGTTCCAAAAAAGGCTTTTCGCAGGTTCGTAACGTCTTAAGATTTCTGTCACGACTTTCGTAGGGATCTCACGCGCGAAGGTCACGTGAGGTCGCATCGAAATGCGTTACAATGAGTAATATATCACACTTTTCCGTCACCGTCAAGCAAGATTTTGGCTTGACCTGAGGCTTAAATCAGGGCAAGCTCTGCCTGTTAAAAACAGTTGATGGGCGAGTGGCGGAATTGGTAGACGCACTAGCTTCAGGAGCTAGCGATCGCAAGGTCATGAGAGTTCGAGTCTCTCCCCGCCCACCAATTGTTTTAAACGATAATTTGTTATCGCCAACCTAATCCTGTTTTCACGTACCATTGGTCAATCGAGAGAAAGCGATCCGCCGGTTTCACGAGTCGCATGTCACTGGTTCCGGAAATTCTCGTCGACAGCACATACGCATACACCGGACGCAGGAGAAACAACGCGGCATTTCGTTTCATCAACTCATCCGTCACATTTTTTCTGGCTTGCAAAAGCGAGTCCGTCGATGTCGCCGTGAGCGCCAGATTAAGCGCTTGGTCCACATCGCGATCCGCCAAATTCGACAAGTTTAATCCGCGACCAACACTATTCTTGCTCGCCCAAAATGCGGTCAAATCTTGACTCGGTGGCAGGAGGACATTCGTCACCAAAACTTGATAATCGCGCTTATCCAAAGCCGCGCGGATCAGCGGTTCTGCCTCATCGCTATTAACCGTGACTTCCGCTCCAAGCAAAGACCAGCGTCGCTTGAGGAGATCCGCAACCTTCAACAGATCCGGCTGATTTGGCACCAAAATCTCGAGCGTCAATTGTGTCGAGCTGGCCGTGCTAGTCGAGGTGCTGCGCGTTGCTGTTGGCGTAACAAAGTGGCGAATGGTCTCGCCTTCGCTCAACTTCCATCCAAGCTTGTCGATCATCTCGCGCGCTCCCTCCAAGTCCGGCTTGGTGCCGGTTGCATATTCCAAAAACGGATACGGTGAGGTTACGGCCGTTGCATGTTCGCCAAGTAATCCGGCGAGCTCCGAAGGATCAACAGCCATGGCCAATGCCTGGCGCATCTTCGGCTCCTTCAACAAGGCTTCTTTCACGTTAAAAAACGCAATCGTTTCTTGCGGCAGTTCGATGCGGCGCGTCACATAATTTTCGCCGCGCAAATCCGAGGCCTCGCTCCATGGCAAAAAGGCGAGTCCATCAATTTGTCCATTTGTCATCGCCGACTCGGCGGATTGGCGATCTGGGAAAAAGCGCAAATGCACTTCATCGATGAGCGGCTTGATGCCGTAGTACGCCGGGAAGCGCTGCAAATTAAAATGTAAAATCTGTCCGCGATTGTCGCGTGTAAATGTGAGTACGCGATATGGTCCCGTTCCTACCGGTTTCAAATTTGCATCCGCCAAATGCGCCGTGGCATCCGGAATATCTTCCCAGATATGCGCCGGTAAAATTCCAAGCGTCAGATTCTGCAAAAAACTCGGATCCGGATCCGTGAGCTGGAATTGCACCGTTGATTCATCGACACGCACCACCTGTACATCTTGGAATGTGCTCGCAAGCGGACTGCGCCAAGCCGGATTCTTGACGGCTTGATAGGTAAATACCACGTCATCGGCCGTAAAGACCGAGCCGTCATGAAAGTGCACGCCTTGTCGCAAATGGACTTCCAAGGTTTTCCCATCCGGACTCCAAGAATATTTCTCCGCAAGATCCGGCACCGGCTCAAGTGAGGCATCGTTCTTGAAGAGACCGGAATAAATCAGCGTCACCAAATCGCGGTCCACATCATTCAAGGGAGCAAAGAGGGGATTGATTTGCTTCGGACTCCCAACCAAGCCCTCGGTGTAGCTGCCGCCCGCAGCCGGAACCGGAACCAGACGTGTTGCCGCCAAATCCGCAAAGCCAAAAACCAAACCCGCCAGACAAAACAAGGCGGCCGCCCAAAATACTTGGCGTTCGCCCTTTGAGAGTACGCGATTGATAAAACGCAGCTGGCGCATGCGTGGCATGGCCGACGGCTTCGTCACAGCCAGCACAAGAGCATGGTCCGCATGGGAATGCGGCTTGATCTCCTGTGATCCGTCGTCGGGGCTGCCCTGCCAGAAGAAGACGCGGCGCCACGCCCGACGGAGACGTTCAATAAGCGTATTCATGTTGTGGTACTAGGCAATCGTACTACGTACGAGGCCCGGTATTCTTACACCAGAAGCAGGTTGAGAACCGCTGTGCCAAAAAAGAGGCAGGCAATGGCAATCGTGGCGTAAAACAAGCCCTTTTCCAGACCGCGCTTAGTGCGGAAAACCATGGATTCGCTGCCAAAAGCATTGCCCAGGCCCGTTCCGCGCTGCTGCAGAAGGATGGCGGTGGTAAGCAAAGCCGAAAACACGATCATCGCGACGGCCAAAATAGTGGATCTCATATCGGGGGAACGGTAGCGCAGGGCCGTCGTTCCGTCAACCATGGGATCATGGTAAAATCAGCCCGATGTCACGCCTAAAAATCCTCGGGATCAGCCTTCTGTCTATCCTGCTGCTGCTCATTGTTGCCTTTGGTTATCAAGTCTCTGTTTACTACCGTTCCATCAAAGCAGGAGAGCCTAACCCCATCACCCGCGAACGCATTCGTTTTTCTTTGGATCAGGCCATGGCTGATCAGGCCGCTCAAATACGCGTCGGATCCGCTCCGGTAATCGAAGACCCGACCGCTCCTGCGATCGGTTCCGAGCAACCATCCGTCACCATCGTTGAATTTCTTGATTACGGCTGTCCCTACTGCCGTTCCTCCTTTGAACCTGTCCGTGAACTTGTGAGCCAAAAGAAAGATACCGTTCGTTTGATTGCCCGCGACTTCCCGGTGGACGAGCTGCACCCTGGCGCAACCAAAGCTGCAATCTCCGCACGCTGTGCCTTTGAACAGGGCCGCTTCTGGCAATATCACGACAAGCTCTTCCTCAATCAGAAAGATTTCTACGACGAAGATCTTTTGCGCTATGCCCGCGAAGTCGGTTTGGATATTCCATTGTACCAAGCCTGTATCAAGTCCCCGAAAGCTGCGACGCATGTCGCGAACGACTTGCAAGCGGCATTGCGTGCCGGCGTCCAAGGCACGCCGACCTTCTTTTTCAATGGCGTCAAAATCGAGGGCGGACTCAATCGTGAAGATTTGAACTTGCTTATCGACGAATTCGCTCGCCGCGCACAAACCCAATACTAAAATATGTTCCGCACCTTCCTCGCCCGTCTCTCCCTCGTCATTCTCGGATGCACGAGCCTGCTTTCTTGCTTGCCCATTCTTCCGGCCGAGGCCCAAGAGACGCGCACCGCCGTCATCATCGGCGACAGCCAAGCTCAAGGACTCAATCATCCGCTTGCCGCTGCTTTGGAGGCGTATCACATCCATGTTACAGGCGCTTCGGTACATCCGGGCTGGCGTGTGAGCCGCATCATCGAAGAAGCTGATATCGCGAGCTTCATCTCATCGCGCAATCCCCAGCTCGTCATTATGATTGCCGGTGGCAATGATCAGGTTTCCGGTTCCACCGAAGGCCGTACCGCCTACGAATCAACGCTACGTCGCGCCGTAACCGCGCTCGGCGGCTCCCATATTGTTTGGGTTGGTCCGGCTACCAGCCAAGACGATGGCGTCATGACGCGCCACATTGGTACAGCCGCCGTACAATCATCCTATCTCCCGGGTCTCGGCGTTCGCTGGATTGATGGACGTCCGGGATCGGCAGCAGGTCCGTTTCAAGGCGACTCCAACCCAAGCCGCCGCAGTCACTTGACCGGCGCCGGCTATCGTCGCTGGGCTTGCGAATTGGCTCCGCAAATAGCCGAGACCACGGCCGTCGGTTCTTGCGGTGCAACGGCTGAAGCCGATCAAACCTTTCCAGACGCCGTAGCCGACGTCGATCAGCCGGGCGCTCCTGCGACCACGGGCGGCGGCTTCACCACCTATTGCGATCCGAATGCCGCACCCGTTCCGATCACGCTTGGCGTTTCCATCGGAGGCGTCACCCAAGTTGCCGGACTTCCGGAATACGTGAACACGGCCTATCGCTATCTCGTCTCCGTTATTCTCGTTATTTCAATTATCATGGTCGTTTGGGGAGGATTCCTCTACCTCACGGGCGCCGCCGGAGTCGGATCGGTACAGCGCGGCAAACAAATCATCCGCGACTCGCTGATTGGCATGGTGATTGTGCTCGCGGCTTACGCAATTTTGAACACGATCAATCCAAACACGACACAATTCTCGCTCTCGCCCAAAAATGTCGCCTGCGAAGCCATTGATGTCGCAACACATAATCCAAATGCGGATGAAGGAGGCAATATTCGCAACTGTACGATCGACGCCAACTGCGGACCTGGCCGCGTTTGTCTGCGCACGGCCACAGCCGAGGGGAGCGGAGGCGTGTCCGCCGGACAATGTACCCAAGGTTTGGCAAACGAGCTCTGCCGTTGCTCCGGCGGCTGCGACATCCGCGACGTAGACGGCCAGCCGACCAACGGTAACGGCGTCGGCCGCGTTGACTGTCAAAGCGGAACTTGCCGCGACAACGGTGTCGGTATGTGGGTTTGTGGTGGAGCCGAAGGCGGTTCCTGCAACATGCATAGTTCTCCTCCTGCTCCCTGCGGCGAAGGCCAGATCTGCGTTCAGCCCAATCAGGATTTACCGGGTCTTTGTTTCCACGGCGATTATCGCGACCAAGCCGCAAGCCCTCCGCCGATCTGCTCGAGCATGCGTTATCCGACAGCTGACGCCTATTACCGTGCAACCTATGAGAATAGCTCCAGCGCTTATACGGGCGGCTGTCTGCGCGTTGCCGGCTCCGGCGTAGACGATTGGTGCATGGCTCATCGCTACCAGTGCTCGACAGCCGCATCCAATCCGAATCGCTGCACGGAAGAATATTACGCAGGAAACTTTGAAACCACCGGCGCCGAATATTCCTTCGACTTCACACACGCCCCAGCCAATCTCCAGCCTTGGAATTATGTGAAGACGGGCTGCAGAAAGAATATTGGCGCGAGCTGTCTGTCTGACGATGAATGTCCTTCGCTCTGTATTAACGGCACCTGTTCCGGCTTTTGCTACATCTTCCTCCGCGCCGGCGCACATCCTGGTGCAGGCGGAGCAACCGCGCGTGCAGATCTTGATTCCTCCTGCACAACAGGCTGTGGCGCAGCACAATGGTCGCCGGTTGATTTCGCCATGCACGCACCGGACGCGGCCGTCGTCGGAGCAAGTACCTTGGATGTCATTTCTCCGGTCACGATCGCCAAAGCCGCTTGCTATCCGAAGCGCGACAATGGTCAACATTGCGATTACAACGACCAATGCACCTCGGGCAACTGTTCAGGCGTCTCATCCGGCGCATTCCCGAGCTTCTCCGCGCCACTGGATCCGAACGCCGGCAACGGTACATGTACGCCCTAGTCTAGCTCTTGCCATGTCCGGCAATCGGTGGTAGCCTCGCCGCCAACATGCCGAACAAGAAGTTGCATGACACGATCTCCATTAAAGGAGCCCGCGTCCATAACCTGAAGAACGTTTCGATCGACTTGCCCAAGAACAAGTTCATCGTGATGACGGGATTGTCTGGTTCCGGCAAATCCTCCCTCGCCTTCGACACTATTCACGCCGAGGGACAGCGCCGCTACATGGAATCCATGTCCTCGTATGCGCGCCAGTTCATGGAATTGCAGGACAAACCCGATGTCGACGAGATCACCGGCCTCTCACCGACCATCGCCATTGATCAAAAAACAACTTCCCATAATCCGCGTTCCACCGTCGGTACCGTCACGGAAGTCTACGACTTTTTGCGTCTCCTCTACGCTCGCGCCGGTCGTGCGCATTGCGTCATTTGTCATTCTCCGGTCATCGAGCAAACGCCACGCGAAATTGCCGAAAAGATTTTGGTCGCATCCAACAAAGCCACCATCCTTTTGATGTCACCGGTTGTCCGCGCGCAAAAAGGCGAATTCAAAGTCGTGCTCCAGGGCGCCAAAAATGCCGGCTATCACGAAGTCAGATTCGACGGCACCTTGGTCGACATCGAAGAAATTTTGCAGACACGCATCGACAAGACTATTCCGCACACGATCGAAGTCTTGGTCCAGCGCATTTCCAAAGACAGCGGTACACTCATCGAATCTCTTCTCGAATTCGTGAAGCAAGCCCTTGATCTCGGCAACGGTTTGGTTATGACCGTGAACGAGGACACGGGCGACGAGCAGCTCTACTCGCAGTCCTTGTTCTGCGCCAACTGTAATGTTTCCTTACCGACGCTCGAGCCGCGTCTTTTCTCATTCAACTCTCCTCATGGCGCCTGTCCTGCTTGTACCGGTCTTGGCACCAAGCTCGTTTTGGAGCCCGAGCTCGTCATCCCGAACAAAAAACTAACCATCGCCCAAGGCGCCATCAAGCCGTGGACGCGCATCGCCGGCAATCAAACCGGTCACATCAAGAAATTGGAAGAAGTGGGCGCCAAGCACGGCTTCTCCGTCAATCAACCGGTCGCGGAATTCTCGCCCAAGGCGATGAAAGTCCTGTTTGAAGGTACAGGAGACAGCGAATTTGAAGGCATTCTTGCGATGCTCGAGGCTAAGCACAAGGAAACCGATTCCGAATACGTGCAAAAAGAAATCGAGGCGTACATGCGCGTGCTCACATGTCCTGACTGTAATGGCCGCCGCCTCCGCAAAGAGTCGCTCGCCGTCACCGTGGCCGGAAAGTCCCTCGCCGATCTCGTCTTCCTCCCGCTCGACGAGGTCCAGGTCTTCTTTGAGTCGCTCGGCAAAGGAACATTGAAGGCCAAAGAGTCTGCCGCCTTCAAAGGATCGAAGATTGCGAAGCTCAAGGGCGAGAAAAAAGAAGATGCGAACGGTTTCAATGAACGCGAACGCCTCGTCGTCGACCAAGTAGCCGGAGAAATCCGCCGCCGTCTCCAAAATTTGATGGATGTCGGCTTGGATTATCTGACCCTCGACCGTTCCGCCATGTCACTCTCCGGCGGTGAAGCCCAGCGCGTCCGTTTGGCCGCCCAGCTCGGCTCGGAATTGTCCGGCGTCATTTATATTTTGGATGAACCTTCCATCGGCTTGCATCCGCGCGACAATGACAAGCTCATTGGCACCATCAAGCGCCTGCGCGATCTCGGAAATACCGTGATCGTCGTCGAACATGACGACGCCGTGATGAAAGCCGCCGACTGGATTGTCGACATTGGTCCGGGCGCCGGCGAATATGGCGGACACGTCATCTCCGAAGGCACGCTCGCCGAAATCAAGAAGGATAAAAACTCCATCACCGGACAATATCTCTCCGGCAAAATGGTTTTGGACAAACCAAAGTCACGCCGCAAAGGAAATTCCAAAGCCGTGACCGTCCGCGGAGCCACCGCGTTCAATTTAAAGAACGTCGACGTCCGTTTTCCGCTTGGCCAGCTCGTCTGCGTCACCGGCGTTTCCGGTTCCGGTAAGTCGACCCTCGTCCTC
>CAZYKJ010000008.1:11369-15517 GCA_964648065.1 uncultured Gammaproteobacteria bacterium | reverse complement strand
AGATGACACTCCGCATTCCTCATTCCTTGCCATTCATTGACCGCAATCGTGAACACGATATCGACGACGGAACGATTCACCAAATCCAAAATTCGCTTTCCCATTTTAAATCCCACCACCTTCACTTTCCTTCCATTCTCATCCGCCAAGGCCATTCGAAGATGCGCACCCGTTGCTCCCATGGTGTCGCTATTCAAAATACGAACTTTTCTTGCGACGAAAATCGGCTTCGGATTTCCCACACCGAACGGCTCCATATTTTCAAATACTTCCGCCGAATTCATCGTCACTTTTGACAACGGCATTTCCGCATCTATCGAAATCGCCGGCACCAATTCCTCCACCGGAATCCCCGCCGCATTTTCGATGAGACGTTTCTTGAACTCCTCCAACTTGTTCGCATCTTCCAACGCAAATCCGCACGCTTGAACGTGACCACCTGAACGCGTCAGAATTCCCTCCCCCGCCGCCTTCACCGCATCCGTAATGTTATAGGTCGGAATCGATCGCCCCGACCCAATCCACTTCCCATCATGCTGACCAATCGCAACGACAGGACGTGCGTATTGCTCCATATAGCGCCCCGCGACAAGTCCGACTAAAGCCGGCGACCAATTCTCCTTCCAAAGCACAATCACTTTATCATCAGACTCGTCATACATTTTCTCCGCCTCAACCATCATCTTTCGTGTCGTATCCTGACGTAACTTATTCAACGTCTCCAACTCTTGCGCAAGCAAACGCGCTTCATCCATTGACTCGGACAATAAAAGACGAAGCGCGAGAGACGCATGATCCATTCTTCCGGCTGCGTTAATGCGAGGACCGATGGCGAAACCGATCGTCTCCGAAGTCACATTTCCAGGCTCTACTCCCGCGATTTCCATTAACGCCAAAAGTCCTGGCCTTTTCGTCTTATTAAAAACCTTCAGCCCATACAGTTCCAACACACGATTCTCGCCAATGAGCGGCACCATGTCCGTCACCGTCGCAATCGCGACAAGATCCAAAAACCATTTCTCTGAACCCGCCGGAATATCCATCCCGCGCTTGCGAGCCTCGGTCATCAATGCGCAAACAAACTTGTAAGCAACACCGACAGCCGCAAGATGCTTGAACGGATACGTTTCATCCGGCAATCCGGGATGAATCAAATGGCCATCCGGCAAAATCTCGCCAAAGGTATGATGATCGACAACCACCGTTTCCATCCCCTCGTCTTTTGCCAGCGCAATCTCGTCGACACAGGCGATTCCGCAATCGACCGTGATAATGAGCTGCGTCCCGCGCTCCTTCAATGTCGGTACCGTATTCTTATGCAGTCCGTATCCCTCCTTGTCGCGATGCGGAATATAATAGTCGACTTCTGCTCCCAACTTTTTCAAAGCTGTGATGATAACCGTCGATCCGCTCACTCCATCCGCATCATAATCTCCGTGCACGGTGATTTTTTCTTTTTTTGCAATCGCATCAAAAACCTTTGTCACCGCTCCATCCATGCGTCGGAATAACTGCGCATCATGCACATGCTCGTCCCATGAAGGATTCTGGAACGCATCCGCTTCTTCCTTTGTTCGCAATCCTCTATTCCACAAAACTTGCGCCAAAAGCGCATCACCGACGGATTCGGCAAATTCCTTCGGACAAACTTCCGCGACATTCCAGCGTTTTCCCATGGGCCTGCATTGTCGCAATCGGGCAAGCGGCAAGGAAGATAAAAAGCAAGACCCCGAGCCGACGAATCGGAACGGGGTCAGTCTTCAGGCGCCGACATTGAAGCGACGCAGTGCGGTACCGAGCGGATCGCCGGATCCGGCAGAGGCAACCTTCTCGAGCCGGATGATGCGATCAATCTGCTCATCCGTGTAGTCGCCGACCTTGATCGGAACATTCTCCCGATCGATGATCTGCGACGGCTGGCAATACGACTGGTCCGTGCGAAGCTCCTGCTCGTACGCGATGACGCGCTCGCGCATTTTGCTCCGCATCTCCGGAGTGATCTCGTCGCTCATGCCGGCTCCTCCATGAGCAGTCGCGTCTCGGGATCCAAGAAGCGACAATCGGCATTGGCCATCGCCTCGAGCTCCCACGGAGGCAGGACGCCATTCGGCTTGCGGCCCCGCCACCAAGCGGGATTCGTCGAATCCTTCATCGGAGCACTTGCGAGCTCCTCGGTCATGAGCTGCTCGTCGAGCGTAATGCGTGGGCCCACAGGTCCTCCTTAGTTGAACAAAGGTCCGATCAGAAAGAGAATCGTCGCAAAGATCATGAATCCCGCGAACACCTTCATAATGCTTTGCTGCGTTTTGCGTTGTAACATAATTCGTTGATTTGATCAAGACCCGCCGCGTCGCAGAACTTTGATAAACGCATCCGGCGGAATTTCCACCGAGCCCTTGCCATGCGCCAACATGCGCTTTTTACCCTTCTTCTGCTTCTCCAATAACTTCATCTTACGTGTGACGTCTCCTCCATACAAGTAACCCGTCACATCCTTGCGGAAAGCCGAAATACGCTCGGACGCCACAACCTTGGCGCCGACCGAAGCCTGCAACTTGATCACGAACTGCTGGCGAGGCAGCTCTTCCTTCAACGTCTCCACAATTTCTTTTCCACGGCGTTGCGCCTCGCTCGAATGCAAAAGCGTCGCCAACGCTTCGACCGGTTCATCCGCAACCAGAATCGTCAGCTTTACCACATCCGAATCGCGATACTCCAAAAAATCATAATTCAAAGATGCATATCCGGCCGTCACGCCCTTGAGCTTGTCATAAAAATCAACAATGACTGATGCGAGCGGCATTTCATAATGCAAAAGCACGCGTGTGACATCGAGATACTCCGTATTCTTATAAATGCCGCGGCGATCTTGAACAAGCGCCATCACATTTCCGAGATATTCTTTGGGACACAAAATATCCACGCGGCTCCAAGGCTCGCGGGTATTCTCGACGCGCGACGGATCCGGGAAAGCGCTCGGCGATTTCACCGATACTTCCGATCCATCCGTCAGCTTCACCTCATAACCCACCGATGGCGTCGTAATCACCACATCCATGCCGAATTCGCGCGACAGACGCTCCTGCACAATTTCCAAATGTAGCATGCCGAGCAAACCAACGCGGAAACCGAATCCAAGAGCCATCGAATGCTCGGGCTGAAAGGTTAGCGCCGCATCATTCAATTTCAATTTTAAAATCGCATCGTGCAATTTCTCGTATTCATTTCCTTCCTGCGGAAACACGCCCGCATACACCATCGGACGCACTTCTTTATAACCAGGCAGCATTTCCGAAATCTCCGCCGTTTCCTCGCGCACAATCGTGTCACCAACACGCACGCCGCTAATATCTTTCAAACCCGTCACAAGATAACCGATATCCCCGGCCTCCATATGTCCGCTCGACACATGTTGCGGCGACATATATCCCAATTCGAGCACAGTTCCTTCTGCGGCCGTTGCCTTAAAACGAATCTGATTATTTTTTTCAATCGTTCCATCAACACAACGAATATACGCAACAACGCCTTGATAGTCGTCGTACTTGGAATCAAAAATCATGGCGCGAAACGGCTTCTCGCGCGAACCTTGCGGAGGCGGAACTTCTTTCACGATGCGTTCCAAAATTTCCGGCACGCCTTCTCCGGTCTTTCCCGACGCCGTCAAAATTTCCTCGCGCTTGCAGCCGATGAGATGCATCAACTCCGCCGCGCGACGTTCCACGTCCGAGTTCGGCAAATCAATCTTGTTCAAGACCGGAATGATCGTAAGATTTTGTTCGATAGCCAAATACAAATTCGCAATCGTCTGGGCTTGCACGCCCTGCGTCGAGTCAACAAGAAGAACAGCGCCTTCGACAGCAGCAAGCGAACGCGAAACTTCATACGTAAAATCCACGTGACCCGGCGTATCAATCAAATTCAATTCATACTCCGTCCCATCCTTCGCTGTATACGCCATACGCGCCGGCTGCAGCTTGATCGTAATGCCGCGCTCGCGCTCCAACTCCATCGTATCGAGCAACTGCTCCTTCATCTTGCGCTTCTCGACGGTCTTGGTGATTTCCAAAAGACGGTCGGCCAAAGTCGACTTCCCGTGATCAATATGCGCAATAATGCAGAAATTTCGAATCTGGCTCGGGTCAGTT
>CAZYKJ010000008.1:8127-11359 GCA_964648065.1 uncultured Gammaproteobacteria bacterium | reverse complement strand
CGGCCTTCGCTAAGGACATACTCTGAGAGCTGATAGCCCTCCGGCAGAACTCCGATAGGGCGCTCATGAACGCGAACCGTATGCTCGGGCATGCAACCTCCGTTATCTTTTGTTTTTCAAAGCTTTGTCCGAAGTTTTCGGACCATATAGAATAGCAGAAAATGCTGTATTTGTCAATATCTAGCCCAAAATCGAACGCCCGTCCAGAGTTTGGACGGGCGTAGAACTAGTCATCGCTACAACAGTCGTCGTGGCGGCCGAGCTGTTCTTGATAAGAGAGATCCGAGTACAGATACGGATCGTACTGCCTCGCGCGCATGTAGCGCAGAATCCAGGCAAATCCGAGCTCAAGCTCCGCAAATGGGCTGTGATACGGAGAGACGCTGCGCTCGGTCGAGAAACCGACGCGCCAACGACCGGGAACACCCATGCAGTGGATGCGGTCCTCGAACGTCTTCGTCACCTTTCCGCCGCCGTAGGTATTCCACACTTTGGCAGGGTGAGCCTTGAGCTCTTTGACCAGATCTTCATAGCTCACGCGCTCGGGCACCGGCTCGATGCAAGGAGTATGCACGGACCATGACTTCTTCTCGTCATACGTTCCGCGATCCTTGTGATACTTCGCCGCGCGGAGATCTTGTCTCGTTGTCAGATCGCAAACGGCGCAATGCCGCTCGCGAATATCCGAATCCTTGTCGCGCTTCAGCTCTTCCCACTGATGCTCGATCATCGTTGCCTCCGGCCCGAACCTAGCAGATCTAGTGTGTTTTGGCCATACCGCTAGCCTCTTCCGTTCCCTCGGCAACTTTGACATTGCGGAACAATTTTCGTTTTGCCGCAGCCGCAAATTCTGCCAATTCCGGCGAGCGTACCGATCAGCTGCAAAACAACTTGCCAGGTATTCTCCAAAGGATAAATCGTTCCGAGATACTGGCGTGCCGGAAATGCCGCTGTACACAATGCAACCGTTGCGATCGCTGTTTTATACGCCGAGTAGGTCGATTCCCCGCGTCCGAGTTTTCCAAATTGCTTGCGTAAGAACAGCATCAACAACAGACATTGCACAATGGCAGCAATCGAGAATGCCATCGCCAATCCCGTGACGCCGAAGGTGTCTTTCAAGACAAAAGCAAAACCGATCGTAACGACTTCCGAAATCACGCTAATCCAAAATGGCGTCCATGTATTTTGCAGCGCATAAAAAGCACGTGCAAAAAGTGGAACCAGGGATTGCGCCGCCAATGAAACCGCAAACCAAGCCAGCGCATCCGCCGTTCGAATCGTATCACCCCAATCAAATTGTCCATCGCCGAGCGCAAGACGGACAATCTGGGCACGCAGCAAAATAAACACCGCCGTTGCCGGAATGATGACGAACAAGATCTTTCTCGCGGCTGATGACAATGCCTCGCGATACGCTTCATCATCCTTTGCGCCATGCGCTCGTGCCAAAGCCGGAAACGCGGCGATCGCAAATGAAATACCGATCAAACCGACGGGAAACATCTGTAAATTGTTCGCGAGATTGAAAACCGCAACAGCTCCCGGTTCAATCGTCGTCGCCAACGCAAGCAAGAAAAACAAATTCACTTGCGAAACACCAAGCGCCGCCGTGCGCGGTCCCATCAACGCGAGAATGCGGCGAACGCCGGGAACGGCAAAACTCGGACGCGGCAAACGGCCAAGCGGAAACGAAACGAGCGTCGAAGCTTGAACAAAAAAATGCAAAGCCGCGCCAATTACGACGCCGACAGCCGCTCCCGCCACTCCCCATCGCGGAGCGAGACACAGCGTACCGCCGATAATTCCTAAATTATAAAAGACAGGAGCCAATGCAAAACCAATATAGCGACGCAACGACTGCATCACACCGCCAATCACCGCCGACAATCCGAGCAGCAACGGCGAAATCGACATGATTTGCGTCAGCTTGATTGTCTCCGCCAATTTCATCGCATCAAAACCGGGCACGGTCACGGGCACAATCCACGGCGCAAGAATCGCGACAGCCGCGCTCGCTACCACCAAACATGCTCCAACAGTTACGAGAACCTGCCCCGCCAACTTCGCGGCCGCTTCTTTCCCTTGTCTTTCCAAGTATTCACTAAACACCGGAATAAATCCCGCAGAAATAGCTCCCAAAATCAAAAGATTATAAACCGTATCCGGCAAACGGAACGCCGCGTAATACGTATCCAAAGCATTTCCTGCGCCGAATGTCCCTGCCAAAACGCGATCGCGCAACAATCCAAGTAAACGCGATGCAAGCGACGATGCACCCACAATCAAAGCCGCGGCGGTGAGTCCGTCGGTTTCGCCATGCATCATTTTGGTAAACCAGCGCATCATGCGAAAGGATCGTCAGGCAATTCTAGCACGGCAAAAATCTGTCCGTCTTCCTCGATCAATTCAATTGGTTTTAAAAATGTTCCCGACGGCGCCTCGCCAGCAATGGCCGCGCCCGTACAAGGATCAAAATCCGCCCCATGCCATCCGCAACGTAACGTTCCGCTCGAATGCAATTCCACCGGACCACCCATATGCGTACAGCGATTCACATACGCTTTCAAAATGCCCTCGCGATTATAAACAAGTCCCTTGGTCGCCGGACCAAAAGAAAATGATTTGATTGTTCCCGGTTGAATTTCTCCCACCGCGCAAACCGGAATCCGTCGCGTGATCGGCATGCTAGCGCTTGACCGGCTCATCGCCGCCCATTTGATAATCGTACGGCATGTGATGGAACGGTCCCTTCGCGAGCATATAAATCTCACCGTACATATACTTGACCGCCGTTGCCCAGCGTCCGTCTTTATCCAAGCGTCTTACTGACACCAGCATCGGATCTGTTTGTAGCAACTTAAAACGAAAACCTTTTTTATGAGCACGCTGTACATATTCCATGTCTTCCGCGAACACCACGCGCTCATCAAAGCCGCCAATCGATTGATGTGTCTCCCGCAACGCGATAATACAAGATCCCGGAGCATGCGGTAACACTTTTTCCGTCAATCGGACATACGAATTGTAAACATCATGTCCGACATGATCCATCGGACGATCTGACATCGGTTTAAGCCGACACGTAGCAACTTGCGCATCATGACGCTTGAACTCTTGAACGACTGTTTCGACGAAACGCTCATGCGGCGGCAAGGCATCCGCATCCATAAAAATCAACAAATCACCCGTTGCATGCTCAGCACCTCGATTGCGTCCCGGTCCAGGCATT
>CAZYKJ010000008.1:3758-8117 GCA_964648065.1 uncultured Gammaproteobacteria bacterium | reverse complement strand
CCACGATCACTTCAAGATCGCGGTACGTTTGACTCTGCAAGGCAGATAACAGCCTCGGCAAAAGCACCTCTTCATTCTTACAGGGAATGACGATGGAAACCTTCATAGCCCTTATATTAGCGCAAAATCCCCCAACTGGCAATCCCCGCAGCAACCGAAACATTCAAACTTTCCTTCTGGCCTTTTTGTGCGATTTTCACGGCTCCTTCGCATCGCTCAAGAAGCGAAGGCGTAATCCCCGTCGTCTCCGTCCCCAAAAGCAAAGCCATTCGTTCCGGGGCCGAGAACTTGGACAAATCCACGGCATCATCAGTCAATTCCAATGCATAAACCGGAACTCCCTCCGCCTTCAACTCCTTCATCACTTCAAGAATATCGATCCTCTGTTCGAACTTCACGGTCTTTTCTGCACCCAACGCAACTTTCGAAATGCGAGCATCCGGCGGCGCTGCCGTATATCCCGTCAGCCACAATTTCGAAACTCCCAGCGAATCGCAGATACGAAAAAGCGCTCCCACATTCTCGAGAGATCGAATGTCATGTGCGATAAGCTGAAGCTCCTTCATGGATTGACAAATTCGCATAAATATTGTATTCTAGCAAGCGCTAGGAGGTTCAATGAGCCAGCAGCAGTCCGACACGATCGACATGAAGATCAACTACGCGGAAACGCCCCGCGAGTTCCGAGCGCAAGCCGGATTCGTCCGGCCCGGCCACCAAGCCCAGCCCGAGCACGTCCGATTCCAGGGCGAACTGCTCAAGAACCATCCGAACGAGTACTGACCCTGATCAAACGACCACCCCTTCTCCGGGTGGTCGTTTCGTGTTTACATACAGCCATGAAATTCGGCGATGTCATCAGCGGCAAGATTTCCAACGTGGACGAAAAGGGCCGAGGTCTTATTGATGACAAAGTCGCCATCCCCTTCACCTCCATCGACGACGAAGTCGAGGCAACCTTCGTCAAACGGGACAAAGGCCTCAAAATCGCCCGTCTTTCCAAAGTCGTCACTCCCTCGAAAGATCGTATCGATGCCCCGTGTCCCCACGCCGGTGTTTGCGGCGGCTGTCTTTGGCAGCACATGGAATATGGCGCACAAATCGCTCTCAAAAAAGACATGATCAACCGCGCCATGGAAAAAGCCGGACATGACGAGCGTATCGCATCGATCATGCCGTCCAAAGCAACGTTCTTCTACCGCAATCGCATGGACTACGTTTTCGGCTGGAAAGGTGAACTCGGTTTGAAAGAATACGGATCCTGGAATCGCTATATCGATTTGAAAGATTGTCTCCTCCTCGACAAACAAACGCCGATGATTTTACAAACCATCCGCGACTTGATGAAGGAATGCGAGCTGCAACCATGGGATTCGAAGACTTATGTCGGCGATGTCCGCTACGCCATCATCCGCCTCGGCAAAAACACGAACGAAAGAATGATCACGCTTCTCGTAAAAGATCTCACCAAACTCGCTCCCCTTCATTCAAAGATCATCGCAGCTCTCTCTCCGCTTTGCACAACGTTGTACCTCGGCGAAAATCCGGAAATTACCGACGTTTCTCTCGCAAAAACCCTCGTCCTCCTCCATGGCAACGAATATCTCACGGAGAGCGTGAACGATATCAGCTATCTCGTTCATCCAAATTCGTTTTTCCAAACAAACTCAAACATGGCCGGCGAATTACAAAACGCCGTCATCCAACTTTTGCCATCAGGAAAAGTTCTGGATCTTTTCTGCGGCTCCGGCTTCCTCGGCATTGCCGCAGCAAAAAACGGACACGAAGTATACGGCCACGAACTCGACGCTCCCGCCATCGAACTCGCGATCAAGAACGCCGAAGCAAACAACGTCGCCGACAAAACGCGTTGGGGCGCCGGTCCCGTCGAAGCACTCGATTGGTCCGCCGAAAATCCCGAAGCCGTTATCGTTGATCCTCCACGCGCCGGACTTCATCCCAAAGCTCTCCAAGCGCTTCTCGAAAATGCGCCGCCGATTATCGTCTACGTTTCTTGCAACTATCACCGCTTCGCCGACGAACTCAAACAATTAAAGGCAAAATACCGTGTCGAGTCATTCCAAGCCCTCGATCTTTTTCCGCATACGCCCCACGTCGAGACCCTTGCCAAACTCGTCAAAATTTGATACGCATCCATCGGAGGCGTCATGGAATATTACGCGGCCCGCAAAGCTGACAAATCCCTCTACGATCTCTTGCAACGCTCGCGGCAACTTGTGCAAGGCTTGCCCGACATCGATCTCGGTTACACCAAGTCGGGCAAGGAAAAAGAAAAAATCCCGATCTCCTGTCACATGGTCGCGCGCGCCGTTGCCGCGGTCATGCCGCAAGTCACCGTCGTCGACGGCTACTTCAAGAACGGCTACGAACATTCCTGGCTGCGCACGCCGCACCCGGATTTCATTCTCGACGTGTACCCCATTCTCATCCTCGACGGCCCGATCCTGCTCGATGCCGCGCGGCTCTCGCCTTGGGGCGACATGTACAAACCCGCCGCCATTCACACGGTGAGCGGAGCACGATTCCTCCATCACGCCGACCTCGTCACCAAAGCGATGCGCGAGGTCGCCAAGAACCTTCCCTGATCAACCGGGGCCGACCTATCGTCGGCCCCGTGTTTCGTATTGATTTTTTCCATTTCATGGTAATCTGACACACATGAAATCAGGCTTCGTTGTCCTCGCGGGACGCTCAAATGTTGGGAAATCTTCGCTCTTGAACGCTTTGGTCGGCTCCAAGGTCGCGATTGTCACTCCCAAACCCCAAACCACGCGCCGTCCGGTGCGGGGCATTCTTCACGATACCCGTGGCCAAATCGTCTTCGTCGACACCCCCGGCGTCTTCCTTGGCAAAAAAGATCTGCTCTCGCAAAAACTCAACGCAGCAGTCCGTGAAAATTTGGAAGGTATCGACCTCGTCGTCTACGTCACCGACCCGACACGCGAGCCCGGCGCCGAAGAAGAAGACATCCAACGTCTCCTCCGCAAACTCGTCGTGCCGATTATCCACGTCATCAACAAAGCCGACTTGGCACCGGAGAAAAAACCGTTTTTGGAAAATATGCGCGCCATCGACGTTGGTCAGCGCGTAACCATCGAAGCTTCCGCCATCCGCCGCCGCGAGTTGAACACGCTCGTCGACGAAATGTTCAAACTTCTTCCGGAGGGTGACGCCTATTATCCGGATCTTCAGCTCACGGACATGGCGCACAAAGAGTGGCTGGAAGAATTGATTCGTGAAAAAGCCTTTCTCCGTCTCGAGCAGGAACTCCCCTATTCCGTTCACGTGGAAGTCACGGAAATCGGCGATCGCGAAGACGGGAGCAAGTATGTTGCCGCAACAATTTGGACAACCGAGGAACGCTACAAAGGAATGATTATCGGCGCCAAAGCCGCGATGATCAAACAAATCGGTATCGACGTACGCCGCGAGCTCGAAGCTGCGACAGGTTCAAAGGTTTTTCTTGAGCTCAATGTCAATGTTGATGCAAAATGGCCACAACGCTTCACCCTATGACCTACGCACGCAGCAAACGCGAATCCGTCGCCTCCTATCATCGTTTTCAAGAAAATCGCGATAAAAGCGCATCCGCGGAAAACGCACGCAAACGGAAGGAATACGAAAAAAATCTTGGCTCGCATGCCGAGCGCATCCTTGGTTTGGAAGCGGTCATGAAACATTTGATTCAGCCTCGACCGGAAGACGTAGAACCCTATTTTGAAAACCGGCTTCCCGTCAAAAAACCGCGCGAACAGGTCTGCAAAGACTTTTTTACCTGCAGTATCTGGGATGTCGAGCCGCTATTGCTGGATGAACTACGAGCCGCGCAAACAGCGCGGGATGAAAAACGCATCGATGAAATCCGCCAGATTATTCGCGCGGCAAGCTGGATGAAACACGAACGTGTCGACAACAAACGAGCCGAGGAGGTGACACGTGAAAAAGCCGAGCTGATCATGAAAGATCACAGCATGCGGCACACGATAATGACCGAGGAGGGCTTTGAACGCGAAGCAGCAAAAATCGATCCGGACTTGGTCGGAATCAAAAACGTCATTGATGCCATCGACGGTTATTCGGCGATCGGAACAGATGCGGAACCCGCCATACGCTACGTCGAAAGCGCCCTCGAACAAGACTGGGATCGTTTTTTGGATTTAATCAAACAAGAAGGCGCGCCGTGGCCCGATCATCCTGGCGTTGTTTTAACCGGAGCAATCGATGATCTCTACGAGCGCATCAAAGCTTGGCGCATGATTCGCGATCAGCTCTATTTCCAGCGCTATCAAACAAATTTAAGTAAAATCGGTCAGCTACACAGCCTTCCTCGCAATCCGT